>NZ_DATCVJ010001000.1:0-2790 GCF_036566945.1 Chitinophaga sp.
AATCTTATTGGAACAGACCAGGTGGCAAATTCGGACTCCTGATCGGATTGGGATTGCTGGTGGCCATCGGGTATTATGTAATCCCCATCCTCACCGCCGTTGTCTGGAACACACTCAACTTCGGTATCGCACTGGTATGTCTTGGCGTATTCCTGTACTGTGTTACACACCGTAAACTCCGTCTTAGCCTGTTTTACCTGTACGAGTGGCTCATGAAAAAACTCGTAGGAATGGTGATTGAACTCGACCCTTTCCTCATTGCAGAAGATTACATCGGCGATATGGAAGAACAGCGCGAAAAGCTGTATGCCCAATCGGTTGAGGTAGACGCGCAGAAAGAAAAAATCGATCTTAAAATCGGTGAAAAGGAAAAGGAAATGACGCAGCTCCTGACCCGCGCCAAAGCTGCCCAAAACAACAATATGTTGCCGGAACTGGGTAACGCTACCAGGCAGATTGCCCGTGTGAAAGAATACATCGCACAGCTCACCCCTATACGTGATAACCTTGCCCGCATTGGTGATTACCTTACCAAGGTGCACAAAAACAGCGGTTACATGATTGAAGATGCCCGCAATGAACTGGAATTGAAAAAAGACCTGTACAAGTCTGTCACCTCCGGTAACAAAGCATTGTCATCTGCACTCAAAATTTTCAACGGAGATCCGGAGAAAAAACTGATGGTGGAACAGTCCATGGAATTCCTGAAAGAGGATATTGCTACTAAACTGGCCAGCATGAAAAAAGCCATCAACTATTCTACAGACTTCATGCGCTCTATAGACCTGGATAATGCCACCTATGAGCTGCAGGGCCTGAAAATGCTGGAATCTTATGACCCCGATAAAACATATAAACTGGATATACAGAAGTGGGAACCTTCCCGCGAACCCCAACAACCGGGTACTGTACGTACTGATAACTACAACGATCTGTTAAGCTAACAATAACCTCTAATTAACAAGTAAATATTACAACTATGGCTGTGAAAGTAAAACCCGGTGGAAAGGTTTTTGGCATCGTACTGCTGTTAGGTGCCATCTATGCAGGAAAAATTTTATGGTGGGATAAACGTCCTCAGCAAGCTAAAGCAGCTACTGAAATCGGGAAAGTAGCTTTGCCGGATGCGGCAGAAGCCTCTCTGGGAGGGAATGCTGTGAAACTGCCTTTGCCGGAAAGTACAGAAGCATTAAATGGCGGCACCAAAATATCCTGGCGTGTAATGGCGTGGAACTCACAGTTTGCGCTGATGTATGCCAACGGTGGCGTAAATACGACCAAAGGTTCATTGATAGATAAAGCAAAACTGCAACTGCAACTGGTACGCCAGGATGATTGTAATAAATCACTGGCAGACATGGTGAAGTTTGCACAGGACTATAAAAAGAATCCTAACACCACAGGTATCTTTGCTTCCTTCATGGGAGACGGTATGCCGGCTTTCTTTGCCGCACTGGCAAAGGAACTGGAGCCATTGGGTGCTGATTACCAGCCTATCGCTTTCTATACCATGGGTAAAAGCTATGGTGAAGATAAACTGATGGGACCTGTAGAATGGAAAAGAGATCCAAAGAGTGCCATTGGTAAAACTGTTGCCGGTGTACTGCGTGATGGTGATATTAACATCATGCTGAAATGGGCGGGTGATAACAACATTCCTGTAAACCCGGACGAAACTTCCTATGACCGCAATGCGATCAATATCATTGCCGCCAACGACTTCCTGGATGCCGGTGCTAAATACATCGCCGGTTACAAGGAAACCCGTAAACTGGTAATTGATGGTAAGAAAACCAGCAAAGACACCACCGTTGGTGTAGACGGTGTGGCTACCTGGACACCTGGTGACGTGAACATCGCACAGAAAAAAGGTGGTCTGGTGAACATTGCATCTACCAAAGAATACTCTTCACAGATGCCTAACATCACCATTACCATCAAGAAGTTTGCTTACGACCACCGTACAGATATGGAAAACCTGATCATTGCATTGGCGCAAGCCGGCGACCAGGTTCGTTCTTACAACGAAGCAAAAGCTTTTGCCGGTGACGTATCTGCCAAAGTGTACAACGAGCAGAATGGTGCTTACTGGCTGAAATACTACAATGGGGTAGAAGAAAAAGATGCGCAGGGCCTGAATATTCCTTTGGGAGGATCCATGGTATTTAACCTCACCGATGCTGCCAACACCTTCGGTATGGGGAAAGATGCTATTGACCGCTACAAAATAGTGTACACTACTTTCGGTGAAATCCTGACCAGGATGTACCCTGAAATTATGCCTACTTATCCGGTATACACACAGGTAGTAGATAAGTCTTTCCTCGCCTCTGTGGTGGCTAATCACCCTGAGTTACTGGAAGGTGCTGCTATCAAGGAAAAATATGCGGAAAGCATCACTTCAGAAGTATCTTCCAAATCATACCAGATACAGTTTGAAACCGGTAGCGCAGTTATCAAAGCTGGTTCAACTGCCGTACTGGATGAAATACTGAAGAGCGCTGTAGTAGCGGAAGGTTTGAAAGTGGGCGTGTATGGTCATACTGATAACGTAGGTAATTCAGCCGCCAACGAAAAATTATCCAACGAACGTGCCGAAGCGGTGAAAAATTACCTGCTGGGTAAAGGATTACCAGAAGCACGTATCGAATCAAAAGGTTATGGTGATACCAAACCTATCGCAGATAATACCACCAATGATGGTCGCGCGAAAAACCGCCGCGTACAGATCGTATTAGGTCAATAATGCGAATTTTTGTCTTTACCCAGGATTATACTGATTATACTGAT
>NZ_DATCVJ010001001.1:0-11862 GCF_036566945.1 Chitinophaga sp.
GCGATATTCCTGTGGGATAAAGAAATACTATGCGAGCAGCACATCAAATAACAACAGAAAAGGTGTGCAATAGCTACTGCACACCTTTTCTCTACACGCTTGTTATTAGTTAGATCTTACTTCTGTATAGATGCCTCTGTCGGCAGTAATTCCCAGTCGTTTTAACATCTCCGCAGGATTAAATCCCTGTTCCTTGTACATGGCCTGCACTGCTTCTTTTGCCTTCGCCAACGCGGCTTTGTCTTCCCAATTCGCTACGGTTACACAAATAAGATTTCCCTGTTCATCGGTATAGGTATATTCCGCATCTGAAATGAAGCCCGGCAATGTCTTAATATATTGACGGTTAAAGGTGGTTCTTTCTTTGAACTCCGCGATGGCATTGGCTGGAACCAGGAATTTATCAATGAACTGTACCCTGTCTTTTATTGGCTTCACCGGCGCGATGTCGGTCGGTACCAAACCCAATGCCTGCACAATACCTAACCGATCCAGTTGCACATCTGAACCAACTATTTTCCCGTTTTTAAATTCATAGATGGAGATCCCGTCGCTGCTGATGGTTTTGCCGGTGGGCGGCACATTCCGGAAGGTGGCTGTTTGCGTACCTGTCCATTTCCACCGGGCTACCACTTTGTTTCCTTCCCCTACCAGCGTAATTACTTTATACTGAATATCCGGGAAAGCGTTGAGCAAGGGCATGAATGGATCAATAAATCCGCTCACTCCTTTTGCACCGCCCGCGCCTGCAAAATCTTCAGATATAAAGTTGGGCAATAACGCCAGTTGCTTCTTATTCAAACCTGTTTCATATAATTCGGCTACGATCGCTTTATTGTTTTCCATGGTAACTATTTTATTGTTAGTGACTTGTTTTACTTGTTGTGCATGAGTAGTTCCTGGTATCATTGCACCGGTTAATAGCAGGGATATTGTGGTGATAGCTGTTTTCATGTGTGTTGTATTTGATACAAAAGTAGCCCGGTGCCCCTGCCTGGAATTGTAAAAAATCATTGATTTATGCAGGAAGTGGTCAAATTCAAACCGAGAGGGGTCATTTATTTATTCCGGACTTTCACAACTACCCGGATTTTACCACTTATCATCTAATCATTTCCCCTGCTGCCGATATTTATTATCTTGGCCCACCTGACATATATATTTTTTATATAAATTCCGTTATAGTTGAAATTATTTTTTTCGCTGCTCCTATGCAGCTTGTTCGGTAGCCATGTTTATGCCCAGTCAACACTTTCCGGAACCGTGCGCAGTGGCACGGAAGCTTCGCTTCCGTTTGCGACCATCCATATTCAACACCTGCGTACTAACCGGCAGCAGGTAACACAGGCGGATAGTGCAGGACATTTCCTTGTCCGCCAACTGGAAGCAGGTGAATATAAGGTAAGCACCACCATGACCGGTTATCAATCTTCTGTGTTACAATTTACCCTGCAAAAAGATACGGTGATAACGATCCTGCTGCAGGTAGCCAATACCCGGCTGGATGAAGTAGTGGTATCGGCGGCGAAACCGGCTATTAACGACAGTCCAGACAAACTGGTGTACAATGTTTCTTCCAGCATCACCGCTTCCGGCAGCGACGTACTCACCACTATCGGTAAAGTACCGGGCATTAAGGTGAACGACAATGAAATCAGTATTGCAGGCAAAGGAGCGGTGAAAGTGATGATCAACGACCGGCTGGTGCAATTATCCGGCCTGGAGCTGGTTCGCTATCTGAAATCGATGTCTGCCAACCAGATTACTAAAATTGAACTGATCAAAAATCCATCTGCTAACTACGATGCAGAAGGCAATGCAGGGTTAATCAATATTACCACCAAACAAAGTAAAAAACAGGGTTATTCCGGTAGTGTGCAGGCCAATGCAAAACACTGGTTTTATAATCCTGCGGAAGCCTTTGGAACCAGCAACTACGGCGCACTGAACGCCAGCGCTACCCTTAATTATAACGCGGTAAGATGGTCGGCCTATGGCAGCGTCAACGTAGATCAGGACCATCACCTGGAAGGCTTCCAAACGGTACTTAACTATCCCAAACAAACCTGGCTGCAAAGTGATACCGGTGATTATAAATATCGAAATATAAATGTAGTAGCAGGTGCTGATTATAAGATCAGCGATAAAACCAGTATCGGCATCAACTACCAGGGCGGTAAAAACATTTATGATGGAGCAGATCACGTGAATAATCCCGTTTATAATAACGCTACCGGGAAAATGGATTCTCTCTTACAAACTTACGCTACCTACTACCCTATTGCGCTCAGCAATTCCGTCAACCTGCACTCGGTGATCAATTTTGACAGCACCGGCCGCAAACTATCGCTGAATGCAGATTACATGAATTACTACCGGACCGATAAATCCGACTTTGAAAGTCATAGATATCTGGGCTCCGACTTAGTACATCCTGCGGCGACTACCCGCTACTATGATAACACGAAACAAAACTTCAATATTTATACGTTTAAGGCGGATGTGCAGCTTCCTACGTCTTTTGCAAAAATCATGTTTGGTACCAAGCTGAGTTTCATCGACAACTACAGCAATGCCTTCTACTATAAAAAAAGTCCACAGGGGGAACTCACCTACGATACGGACCTGAGCAATGAATTCGACTACCGGGAAAATACACAGGCCCTGTATGTTAGTATGAATAAAGAACAAGGCAGCTGGAAATATGAAGCAGGACTCAGAGGAGAGCTGACACAAACCAATGGGTACTCTCACACCCTCGATCAAACAACGGTCAATAAATACTTCCGGGTGTTCCCTTCGCTGTCGGTGTCCTACCAGGCCAATACCGACAACAGTCTTGCCCTGACCATTGGCAAGCGCGTGAACCGTCCTTCCTTTTGGAACCTGAATCCGTTTAAATCCCTCTATACGGCGTATAGTTATGGAGAAGGGAATCCATATTTAAATCCGGAATACAATACAAACTTTGAAGTATCACATACGTATAAAAGCATGCTGACTTCTGCGGTATTTTTCAATATTACGGAGAATGGCTTTAATAATCTGACCATTGCCAGCCCGGATACAAATCTCGTATATACGAAACCGTTAAACTTCCTGAAAACTTACCGGGTGGGCGTTTCAGAGAACATTACCCTTCATTTATTCAGCTGGCTGGATAACAATAACCAGGTTACTTTTTATCATACCGATGCCAGATCTACGCTTTCCAATATTCAGGGTGTGAGTGGTTTTGGGTTATACCTGGCCACCAATAACAACATCTGGCTGAACAAGGATAAAACCTTTGCTGCCGCTGTGAATGCGTGGTATCAGTTCCCGGAAGTAGATCATATCGGGAAGTCCGATGCTTATTACAAAATGGATATCGGACTGAAAGCTGCCGTATTAAAAAAGAAGGTAGATATCACTTTAACCATGAATGATATTTTCCGCAGCAGTGCTACTGCCGTGACTTCCAACATCAACGGTGTGCCACAGAAATTTACCAACTTCCAGTTGAACCGCTATCTCCTGGTAGGATTTACTTATCGTTTCGGCCGCACTGAGCATAAGGCAGCCGATAATGATAACGGCAATGAAGAAGAAAGAGGTCGTATACATTAACAGACCAGATCACTACTCCGCTACCCCTGGAAAACTTTTAAGATTTCTCCGGAAGGTAGCGGCGTTTTCTTTGCTGTCGCCCACCGCCCATACCGCCATGGCGTATAACACAGGTTTGAGCGCCTGCCCTGCTTTCGTAAGACTATAAGTGACATGGGGCGGCACAACAGGTTTCGCTTCCCGCAGCACCAGGTCATCCGCTTCCAGTTGCTTTAAATGCTGTATGAGCATTTTTTCCGTGATTGCAGGAATCGATTTCCGCAGATCACTGTATCGTTTGTGCCCGGATAATAAATGAAACAGGATAATAGGTTTCCAATACCCGCCAATCTTTTCCATCACGTACGTAACAGGGCATTCCTGGAATGCTGCCTTCTTATTTTCCTGGATGGTGGAGTTTTCTTTTGTCTTTGCCATAGATACATACTTTAGGGTAAGTACTTGTACAAAAGTAAGTACTACTCTACTTTTGTACAAGAAAATATTAAAACACCTTTTTTATGAAGATTACTATTACAGGCTCCTTAGGAAATATTAGTCACCCGCTGACACAACTGTTAACCGCCAAAGGCCATCAGGTAACCGTGGTAAGTCATAACCCCGAAAGAGCAGCCGCTATTCTACAACTCAACGCCATCCCCGCTATTGGCTCCATTGAGGATACCGATTTTCTGTTGCAGGCTTTTGCCAATGCAGATGCGGTATATACCATGATTCCCCCTAACTATCAAACAGCAGATCTCCGTGGATATATCAAAAGTGTAGGCGAACGTTATGCCGATGCTATCGCACGAACAGGTGTCCGTTACGTGGTAAACCTGAGCAGCATTGGTGCACATATCCCGGATGGTCCCGGCCCTACCAGCGCCAACTACTACGTAGAGCAACAGTTAAATGCGCTGAAAGACGTGTCTGTACTACATCTTCGTCCGGGCATGTTTTACAACAACTTTTTCGGCAGCATAGACATGATCCGGCATCAGCATATGATCGGCAACAACTTTGATGCAACAGCTCCTATTGTAATGTCGCATCCACACGACATTGCCGCCGCGGCTGCCGCCGCACTGGATACCCTTTCTTTCAGCGGAAAGTCGGTACAATACATTGCCAGTGATGAAAAGAACGGCGCCGAAGTAGCCACCCTGCTCGGACAGGCCATTGGCAAGCCAGACCTGGCCTGGATTGGCTTCTCTGACGATGCCATGTTACAGGGCATGCTGCAAAATGGCCTGAGCGAACAAATGGCGAAGATCTATGTAATAGAAATAGGTGTTGCGCTGAGAGAAGGTACTTTGTTTGAAGACTATCGCCAACACGAGCAGCTGGCATTTGGGGAAAGAAGTTTTGCTGATTTTGCGCTGGAATTTGCGGGCGTGTATAACAGTCAGCATGCCTGATAGCAGTAACAGTGATGCTTTGCGGCAGACGGTAACTTGCCGTGAACGCCTGCATCTCTAACAATAAGAAGCCCCGCGATGATCGCAGGGCTTCTTATTGTTAGAGAATATCTTCTTTACTTCACCGGAATTTCTCTCAGTATATGCAGGAAATAATCATAGAACCTGCCTACAGAAGAAATCTGTACTTTTTCATCGGGAGAATGCGCGCCTGTGATAGTAGGTCCAAAAGAAATCATATCCAGGCCACCGGGAAAGTGACCGCCTAAAATTCCACATTCCAGGCCAGCATGACAAGCCCCAACTTTAGGTTCGTGCGGAAAATGTGCTTTGTATAATTTCAGCAGTAAGCGAAGCGTAGCAGAATCTGCGTCCGGTTTCCAGCCGGGATAGTCGCCCGCCTGTGCTACTTCGCAACCGATATTTTCGAATGCGGCGCCCACGGCCATAGACACATCTTCTTTGGTACTTTCCACGCTGCTGCGTTGCAGGGACTGTGTGATGAAAACACCATCTTTCGCAATCACCCTGGCCAGGTTCGAAGAAGCTTCCACCAACCCTTCAATATCAGGACTCATGCGGAATACCCCATTCGGTACGGCATAGATAGCACGCAGCAAGCGAAGGAAATAATCCGGCTCCATCACGGTAGCAGGCGTGGGTACTGCGTTGACTTCTACCTTCAGGTCTTTTTCAATCAACTTATATTCTTCTTTTAAAACAGCGGTGAACGCGGTGACAAAAGCAGTAAAAGTATCTTTAGCGGTTTCCGGTACTGTCACGATGGCCTGTGACTCGCGCGGAATCGCATTCCGCAGACTGCCACCGTCCAGGCTCACCAGCTGCAAATCCACTACTTGTTTTGCTTTGTACAACAAGCGGTTCATCAGCTTATTGGCATTCCCTCTTCCTTTAATGATATCCATACCGGAGTGGCCGCCCATCAGTCCTTTGATACGGATATCAAAAGCAATGTTGCCTGCACCCGCCGGTACTTCTTTATAGGATGCGTTGGTATTGGTATCGATACCACCGGCACAGCCAATAGTGAGTTCATCTTCTTCCTCTGTATCCAGGTTCAGGAGAATAGTACCCGTAAAATTAGCAGGGTCCAGTCCTTTGGCGCCAGTCATACCCGTTTCCTCATCAATGGTGAACATAGCTTCCACAGCAGGATGCACCAGATCAGTAGCAGATAACACCGACATGATAGCGGCCACGCCAATGCCATTATCTGCACCCAGCGTAGTGCCACGGGCTTTTACCCAGTCGCCGTCTACGTACATATCAATGCCCTGGGTAGCAAAATCAAAATTAACGTCGCCGTTTTTTTGATGTACCATATCCAGGTGAGACTGCAATATTACCGTTTGACGGTTCTCCATTCCCGGTGTAGCGGGTTTCTTAATCACCACATTTCCTATGGCATCCCTTCTTGTTTCCAGTCCTAAGCGCTTGCCAAAGTCCAGTATGAATGCAATCACGCCTTCTTCTTTCTTAGAAGCGCGGGGTACGGCATTCAGCGCGGCAAAATGCTGCCATAGCGGTTGCGGAGATAAATCCTTTAATTCCATCAGTAACGTGTTTATTAACGCCGGCAAAGTATACAAATCATTTCAAACGGGCAAAAAAGGACTTATTACTGGTATTTTTTCAATCCGCTGCTGTCATTGGCCACCCATCTATTGTCCACCATCCGATACTTTACATCAAAGCTATCCACCAGCACGGCTTCTACACCCGCCATCACTTTGTAATACACGGTCACGCTATCTCCTTTGACGGCAACAACAGAAAATACCTGATGCATACGAGGATCGGCGGCATCGCTCCCCACCCAGTTCCATTCCAAAATAGGATACTGATAATCCTGTGATTGCGCCGTTTTAAAAAGATACAGATCACTGCCACAGAAAGCAGCGCTAGTAGCACAGGCTCTGATAAAAAAATAATTGCCTAACCGGCCAAATCCATCAAAGGCAGCAGACCAGCAACAATGTGAAACGCCATAATAATACTGAAATGTTTTTTTGACGCATCCATCGGGGTCGATTTCAAACAGTAATAAATGTTCATCGCCATCTTTGTTATAAGTCAGGATACAGGCAAGGTAACCGCTATCTTTATTTAAATGATAATACTTACCGATGGTATCATGATCTGCGGTATAGGCCCAATCAGCGATGGAGGTATCAATCAGTTTTGCAGATAAAAGATAAGGTAATGCCGTTCGTTTTATAATAAATCCGGTGTCTCCTTTAAACACGGCACCATAGCCTGGAATATTAAATGTTGGAAGATCGGCTGTTGGTGTCTTCAATTGACAGGCAGCAAAAAAAATAGCACAGAAAGTGCTGAAGGTATAGGTATACCAACGGTTAGGGCGTAGCATTAAAGGGAATTGTAACCCAAAGTTCGTTGGTATTTTTCATTATAAAATTTATTCTTAATGATATTTTTTTTGGGAGATAAGTTCGCATGCTATCATCATGAAATACAATATGCATGATCGTCTTTCTCTTAATTATATTTCTCTAATGCCACCAAAGCAGTGCAAAAGTTCAACTTTTGCACTGCTACTTTAATTTACTCCAATGTTGTGGCTGCATAAATATGGATAGCCTGTTGCATAAAACGACCAAACGCCGGATTAGGCAGTCCATCTATTTTCGTATAACGTTCATCGTTGGCCAACAGATCTCCCAGCCCTTTGTAGGCTTCCGCCTGTTTACCGGTTTTGCCCCAGAACTGCAGGATATAGGAATAATGCTGCGCTATTGCTGTTTGTACGGCGGTTGCCGCAGGGGCAAGGTGACACATTGCTGCCAGATTGTTCCAGTTGTTCTTAAATCCGTCCTGTAGTTGCTGAAAGCTATCTTTATCCATGGTAAGTAATAGTTTTTCGGTATGCGCTACTTGTCCGGGCCATTTTGTTTTGGCCTCATTCCGCCAGGCCAGGGCCTGTTCTTTGGGCAAGCCTTCATATAGATCTTCTACATTCATTTTTACTTTGTTTTGTAAGTGAAAAATTGTCTTCTCTACGGTGGCCAGCATGGCTTCTATGCGGAACTTCTTCGACAACAGCATTTGCCGGTGCTCTCTCAGGGCCTGCTCCAGGTTAAAATCAGGATCATCCAACAGATCGCCGATTTCCTTTAACTCAAGGTCCAGTTCCCTGTAAAAAAGCACCTGCTGCAACCGGTATAGTTCTGCTTCCCCATACAACCGATACCCCGCGGAGGTACGGACGGATGGTTTCAGCAAACCTATCTGGTCGTAATGATGGAGCGTGCGCACACTCACACCTGCTAACTTTGCCAGTTTTGTTACCGTATATTGCTTCATGACGACTATTTCATTTTCCTACAGCAACAAAGGTAGGGGGTGACGTAACGTAAGAGTCAAGTGTTTTTTTACTTTTTCTTTAAAAAAATATTTTACCCCGCAGCAGGCGGCCAATTAGTAGTACTTATACGACCTTCGTTATTTAAATACAAATCATTAATTTACAGCTGACTTACAGTCGGAAAATAATAAACTTTAAGAAAAGTGTCCATCCCGGAGATACTGAGTTGTTATGATGCTTTATAACAATTAAAACGTAACACCATGAAAGATTTCCTGTTTGTGTACAGATCAGATGCGAGTGTATTATCGCAACGCTCTCCAGAAGAAATGCAGGCCAACACCCAAAAGTGGATGGACTGGATCGGTAATATTGCCGCACAGAATAAACTGACAGCCCGTGGCGACCGGTTGCATCCTTCCGGCAAAGTATTAAGAGCCAACAAGGTGGTGACCGATGGCCCTTACACAGAGCTGAAAGAATCGCTCGGCGGTTATTCTATTGTAAAGGCAGCTTCCCTGGAAGATGCGACAGAACTGGCCAAAGACTGCCCCATATTCTTAACAGGTGGTAGTCTGGAAGTCAGAGAGATCAACGTCATGTAAACCTTCTTTTTATCACAACTTCCCAAAGCCGCGCAAAAGTAATTTCAGGAGACAGCTGCTCCGGTCATTCAAATTACTTTTGCGCTGCTTTTATTTATGGAAAAAAATGAACTGATACCACACCTGTTCAGAACCGAATACAGTAAAATCACGGCCGTATTGTGTAAGTTATTTGGATTCGAACATATCGAAATAGCAGAAGACATTGCCAGTGATACTTTCTTATCGGCGTCTGAAGCCTGGGGCCTCAAAGGCTTACCGGAAAATCCTGTGGCCTGGCTATACACGGTGGCAAAAAATAAAGCTAAAAATTACCTGAAACATGAGGCGGTCTTTCAGCAGAAAATAGCCGCACAATTAAAGTATGCTGTCACGGAAACCGACCTGCCGGAGATAGACCTCTCCGCTCAAAATATCCACGACAGCCAGCTACAGATGATGTTCGCCATCTGTCATCCGTCGATTGCAGCCGAAGCGCAAATTGGACTGGCATTGCGTATCCTGTGCGGATTTGGCATAGAAGAAATTGCTGCCGCCTTTTTATCCAACAAAGAAACCATCGCTAAAAGATTACAGCGGGCTAAAGACAAACTACGCGCGGAACAGATAAAAATAGAATTCCCCGGTGAGCCGGAAATCAATAAACGGCTGGATACCGTACTAAGAACATTGTACCTGCTTTTTAACGAGGGCTATTCTTCCAGCAGCCATAACAGCTCCCTCCGCAGAGATCTTTGCCTGGAAGCCTTTCGCTTAACTTCTCTCCTGGTAGCAAATGATACCACCAACAAACCTTCCGTATATGCTTTACTATCACTCATGAGTTTTCAGTCCTCCCGCTTCGACGCCAGAATAGATGCAGCGGGTGACATGGTACTGTACGACGACCAGGACACCAATCTCTGGAACCAGGAACTGATTGCACAAGGCGAAACGTTTTTAAATACCGCCTCTCAGGGCCGCGAGATCTCTACCTATCATCTCGAAGCAGGCATCGCTTACTGGCATACCATGAAGGCAGATACCCCCGAAAAATGGAACAATATTCTCCAGCTGTACAACCATCTGCTGCAACTGGAATATTCTCCTATGGCGGCGCTCAACAGGACCTATGCCCTATCGAAAGCCAAAGGAAAACAGGTGGCCATCATCGAAGCATTGAAATTAAACCTGGCAGCACATCATTTGTATCATGTTTTATTAGGAGAACTCTTTACCGGTATAGATAATACCCGGGCGCTATCCTGTTTTGAAACAGCCTTAGGACTTGCACAATCATCGGCAGATAAAAAAATCATCCTGCAAAAAATGCAGCTCGTCCAACAAGAACGGCACTGATCATCTCTCCTTCCTGATAAATTTCTCTTCTTCCGAAAAATAAATTTGCTAAACCAAATGGTTATGTATAAATTTACTTAACCAAACGGTTATATATCATAAACAATAAATGAATGAAAGCTAGAAGAGACGTGTTTCAGGCCATCGCCGACCCTACCAGACGGGCTATCATAGGGCTATTAGCCAAACAAACGCAAACCCTGAACACGGTGGCAGAGAACTTTAATATGAGTCAGCCAGCCATCTCAAAACATATGCGCATACTCACGGAATGCGGCCTGGTACTCATTGTAAAGCAAGGCAGGGAACGACATTGCAGCGCTAATTTTAAAGCATTGGAAGAAGTAGCCCAATGGGCGGAACAATACCGCTCCTTCTGGAATAACCGACTCGATACCCTGGAAAACTTATTGAACGAAGCAGATTAAATATTCACTAAATCATGTCATGATGGGAAAGAATAACACCCCCGGCGTAGAAGCGCAAATGCTCATCAGAAAACCTGTCGGCATCGTGTTTCAGGCTTTTATTGATCCTGAAATAACAAAGCATTTCTGGTTCACCAAAGGCAGCGACAAACTGGCCACCGGCAAAACCGTTACCTGGGAATGGGAAATGTACCAGGCATCTGCCAAAGCATTTGTGAAAGAAATTATACCCAACAAAAAAATAGCGATAGACTGGGGCGAACCTGCTACCGCTGTTGATTTTAATTTTGAAGCACTGAGTGAAGACACCACCTACGTGACCATTTCCAATTATGGATTTACAGAACAAGGCGATGACTTGCTCCGCAAAATCAACGACGCCACCGGTGGCTTCACCACCGTGTTAGATGGCCTGAAAGCTTATCTCGAACATCATATTAACCTGAACCTCATCGCCGATAAATTCGCAAAACGATAACTACTTAAATACCTTTTTTTATGGAAAAATATGGCAGTATCATCGCACCCGGCACGCTCCGGTTTGAACGCTCTTTGCCCGGACCTATCGATAAGGTATGGGCTTATCTCACCGAATCTGAAAAGCGTGGTAAGTGGCTGGCAAAAGGAGACATGGAACTATTTGAAGGTGGTAAAGTAGACCTGTACTTTATGCACCAGGAACTCAGCCCGCTCCCGGATGAGATACCCGAAAAGTACAAAAACATGGAGGCCGGTCACCATTTTACCGGTACCATGTTGAAAGTAGCTTCTCCCCACCTGCTCTCCTTTACCTGGCAAGGCGGTTCTGAAGTAACTTTTGAGCTAACAGAACAAGCCAATCGTGTGCTGATGGTGATCACACATCGCAAACTGGGTGATAAAAAAACTACCTTGTTAAGCGTATCCGCCGGATGGCATAATCATGTGGGCATTTTAATTGCCAACCTGGAAGGCACGGTACCACCCCCTTTCTGGAAAACACATACGGAACTGGAAGCTATTTATGAGAACCTTATTTAAGATCCTGAAAACAGTAAGCCCTGCGTAAGGGCTTACTCTCCATTAGGATCAGATGACAACACTTCGCTCATATAATCGAAGAATGGCCGCATCTTCCGGAATGTTTCGTTGGCTTC
>NZ_DATCVJ010001002.1:0-1583 GCF_036566945.1 Chitinophaga sp.
ACCTACCCGAAGACATGAGACAGCACGCCAAGTGGGATGAGGCAGGTATCGCGCACGACTTCGCCTTGAACACCATCCACTCTGTTGAAGACGATGACGGCCATCTGTACCTGTTCACCAAGTAGTGAGTTATCCACAACCACAACGCATTTCGTGACATTTCGCTATTGCAAAAGAAGAGGGTTTAGCTCATAGTTATTCGCAGAGGGGAAACAGAATAACAATGAACGCAGAACAAGAAATAGTGACCATCAAACTCAGTTTTGAACCAACATGGAACATCAACTTCCTGAAGCAACTAGGTCAGTGGAAGACAAAGCGCCGCGCAAAGGCCGCACTCCAATCCGCTGATCCGGCAGTCACCAGGTCACAAGCATTTATTGCAGCGAAGCGATCACGAAAATCTGCCCCTAAGAAGTAGAAAGCTTGGCCGCACAGCGGGGGCGGCCGAGATGCACCTTTACAGAATTAGAGTATTGAGCGTAGTAGTGCTGGTAGTGAAACAACTGACTCTAGGAGACGATACAACAGGAGAGGCAGAGCTGGCGGCCTACGAACCGCTATATGCAGTGTTCAAAATCGCACACATACTAGTTAGCGAAGCCATAATCGTGCACGGCGGAGGGTAATTGCTACTAGCACCATGCGCTCAATACAGTTCATGCAGTTAAATGGGCGCATCAGAAAATAATTAGAGCATTAGATTGCGATTTTTTACAACTACCTGGTGCGTTCTAATGTGCATACAAGTGGCGGAATAGGTAGACGCTGGCACGCTTGTCTGATTTATCGAGGAGCTGACCTATACCCTCGACAGATGAAGTGGATGCTATAAACGTCAGCAAATGCAGGGTGACTATACGAGTAAGCCAACGGAGTACGCAGCTTAGGCGCAGAAACAATTAACAACTCGTCAAATCAGTAATCCGTCTAGAACGGTACCTGCCTTGTATGCACAACATGGACTATGTAGGCAGCTGACCGGGCGTTGCGACGACAGTGCGCACTCGAGATTGCACAAGTGGTGAGCCTCTGACCCTGGGAGACGAGTCAAGACCACTGCGCTCGGCCACATGCTTACATAGACCAACTGCTAGTAGTAGGGCAGCCAAAAGAGTGATCTGCGGCGGAGTGAGGCTTTCGAGCTGAGTCCCTGCCAGGCCACTACTACTAGCAGCCATTTAACCGCATGAACGACTTCCACTTCCCGGCATATTCATCGTGTGCTGGGAAGTGGGCGCATGAACCCACAGCTCGTGCGCTCTACTGGTCAGGGTTTAGGTGAGAGGGTCGCGCCGATTAATAAGGCGCAAGTGAAGCTTTCGAGTAACTCTCCTTTCAAGCCCAGCTCACCCCCTGACCCCAAGTCGCTGATCTCCGCACCTGGATCAGCACTTCGTACCTGTCACGAGTTCCCACATCTGTACCGCTTCAAAGTTTGCCCTCCAGCTTCTCTGAAGTACCACCAGTGGAACGTAATCCGCACACATTCGGCTAGTACGTGGACTCATGACGGGTATCTAGTTGCTCCATCGAGGTTCTGTTGAAGCCCACCCTCAACAGGACACTTGATTACTCGATGG
>NZ_DATCVJ010001003.1:0-5878 GCF_036566945.1 Chitinophaga sp.
ATTTCATTAACAGTGGTACACCCAACGTCAAATTCTATCTGAAATATTTCAAGACAGCTGATAAATACATTTTCATCGACGAAAACAACCAACAAATCATCTTCTAATCAGCCATTATATGAAATCTAATATTTGCTATCTTTTCATTTTGCTGACGGTGATTTTTACTGCATGTAAAAAAGATCTGGGCAACTATAATTACTCCCCTCCTACCGAACCGCTGGTAGATGGACTGGATGGATCTACCGTGGATGCCGTCGTAGGAGATTCGCTTATTGTAAGGCCCTACGTGTATTTAGCGGGCGCCGATCCTGCAAAGGACTTAACGTTTGACTGGGATATTATCGTAGCCGAAGAAGCCCGTGCCGACCATTATACCGGTTATCCGCTGAAGATGGTGTATAACCTGAAACCAATGCTACGCAGTGCTAAACTCACCGTTACCGACAACAGAAATAGTCTCAAATACTTTTACTCTTTCAGTATCCGTGGCGGCACTAAATTCTCTATCGGCGCCGCGGTACTCAGCGTAGATCAGGGCATCACCAAATTGTCTTTTATCAGACCGGATAGTACGGTAAACAGTAATCTTTACTATGCTTTGCACAATGAAGACCTGCCTACACATCCTATTCAACTCTTCTCTAAGCCATTGGCCTACCAGGCTGGTACCACAGAAGATTACTGGGTTATTTGCCAGGACCCTGCCAAAGCCAGCGTGATCATTGATGGCAGCACCATGCTGCGGAAACATTATTTTAATGATCAGTTCTTTTCTCCCCCATCACCATTACTGACAGAAGCGTTTGAGGGTTCCACCGGCACGCCTACAGGCATCATCAATGGTAAGCTATACCTGAGCGTTACTTCTACCGCACCCTTTGCACCGGACTTTGGAAAGTTCTCCAGCATGCAAACCGGCGACTATTATCTTTCCCGGTTCTATACGCGTGCAGGTAACTTCTTCTTTGGATTTAATACCCTCGCTAACGCCTTTGTATCTTTCGACGGCGGTGGCAATTACATGGGATCCGACTATACCGTAACGGGTAATGCTTTTAATCCTAAAAACATAGGCGCCGGTGACCTGCTTTATATGCAGGCTATTCCGGGCATTACCTATGCATTCTTCAAAGGAGCAGATGGTAACGTTTACGAGTACACGTTTTCTATAGACATGGCCGACTATAGTCAACGGGCCATCAAACCTATCAGCAAGCGTATCTTTAAAGGCGCGGCTTTACTGGAAAAAGATACTAAGTGGGCTCGCTCTGCGGTGGATCTTTTCTACTTCACTTCTGCCGATAAAATCTATGCGTACAATCCAGTTAATGAAGACCTCTATCCACTGAGTGCCGACTTTGCCGGCAAAAAAGTCACCATGATCCAGCTAAATAAGGAAGGCACAAAGCTCACTGCCGGCATTGAAGGGAGTATACTCACCCTCGACGTGAGCGTTGGAAAAAATGGCGTTATCACCAACAGGGTGAATGGAATACCCGGCTCACCGGTAGATATTGTCATCAGAAAATAAAACAGCACTACATGAAGTTCAATCAATATATCCTCGGATTATGTCTGGCACTGACTTTTGGCGCCTGCAAAAAATCCAATGACAACAACGTTTCCGCAGACAAAGGGCCTAAACCCGATAGTATCTGGAAAGAACATTGGCTGGAGCATACGCAAACATTAACGCTGGCCTACTACGACCAGGAAGTGGTGGTATATAAAGATGCCGGCGTAGGTCCGGCTATTGCATGGCCTTACCAATTAATGTCTGACACCTGGAAGTATGCAAAAAAGGTATATGGCAAAATGGGAGATGACCCACGTTTGTACGTAGTACTGCATGGTGGCACCTATGGCAATGTAGGCCAGCCACAATATTATCCGGACGCGTCGGGCGAGCATCGCAACATCGTGGACTTCAGCGCCGGCAACTGGAACAACTTTGTATTTCCTGAGCCAGGTATGATCCATGAAGTATGTCATATTGTAGAAAGTGTAACCAACCAGGTGAAAGGATCTCCCGCGTTTGAAGTATGGGGCGATAGCAAATGGCAGGACATCTTTGTATATGATGTATACAAAAATCTGGGTATGAAGGATAAAGCCGCCGCCTGGTACAACTTCTATCTCGATGACGCCGTCACCTATCCCAGCAAAGGCAGTCATTGGTTCAGAGATTGGTGGATGCCCATCTACAGTAAATACGGCGAAGCACAGGTATTGAATAAATTTTTCGTACTGCTGTCTCAACATTTCCCTAAAGTACCATTGGGCAAGGAACAGGAATATTCCAGGAGAATGAACCTCGGCGAATACATTCATTTTATGAGTGGCGCCGCTGGCGTGAACCTGAAAGCACAGGCTACTATTGCCTTTGGATGGTCTGCCGAATGCGATCAGCAATTTAAGCAAGCCCGCCTGGATTTCCCCAACGTGAAATATACAGAGTAAGATCCTCTATTCATCTCAAAACCAGCACCCAAAATGAAGTCAGCATATATACTTCCTATTGCCTTTTTATTACTTGTTTCCTGTTCAAAAAAGGACACAGCAGATTTGTCTGTCAAAGACGCCAATCCTCCTTTAACACTAAAGGAGCACTGGTTCGATTACCAATCCGAATTGAAAAGAGTATACCTCGACGACCAGGTGGCCACTTACCTGGCGCCTGATATGGACACCACCCTATCTCTTACTTTTTATAACAATTTCTCCTCCCGGTTGTGGAAATACACCAAAGAGAAATATGGAGATTTTGGAGATGACCAACGTTTGCGGGTCACCATGCACGACGGGGAATACCTCAGTGGAGGTGGCTTCTATGGCACATTATCCACCTATCGGTCCAGTACCTGCGATTATAAAAACCTGGTGGTAGTCAGTTCTACGATGTGGAAAGATTCCGCGATTATGTCGGCCGTACTCGCGCATGAAGTAGGCCATATCGTGGAGTTTTCGAGCATGCAAAGGTCTGGCTCTCCCACTTTTAAACTATGGGGAGATAGTAAACTGATGGACCTCTTCATTTATGACGTATACCTGGGCCTGGGGCTGCAACAATTAGCCGATGATTCTTATAGTCAGTCAGTGGTAAGTGCAGTCGCCTATCCCCGACCAAACACCTACTGGTTCAGGGATTGGTGGTATCCGATTTACATGAAGTATGGAAAAACAGCCTTGCTTGTCAATTATTTTAAACTGCTGGCGGCTAATCTTTCGCATGAAAAAGATAAACAGGGTTTTGAAAATTATACCGAAGATGTAAACCTGGGCGAATTTATACATTTCATGAGCGGCGCTGCCGGCGCGGATTTGAAGGAACAGGCAAAAATTGCTTTTGGCTGGACCATGGAAACCGAACAACAGCTCATTAATGCGAAAGAAGATTATCCGAACGTAAAGTACTAAACACCGTTTTTCAACAACAAAAATTACTACATGAAAAAAATACTGACATTAGCCATCCTACTGGCGCCCATACTGGCCTCGGCCCAATCTGCGCCCTTTACCATCAGCGGTAAAATAGGGCAGCTGCAGGCGCCCGCAAAAGCATACATCGATTACATGGACAATGGCAACAGCGTAGAAGATTCTGCCATGCTGGTAAACGGCGCCTTTACTTTTACTGGTCATAGTAATGGCTACTCGTATGCACGCCTGGCCCTGTCGCATGATGGTGGCGGCAAACAAAAAGCCGTGTACACCGGTGATGTGATCTACTTTTATTTTGGTAAAGAAAAAGTGCTGATTACTTCGAAAGATTCTTTAGACAACGCGGTGTTCACCGGATCAAAAGTATATAACGAGTACGCAGCTTACAACAAGGTGATTGGTGGTAGCATCATGGCGCTTACAAAAGCTGCCAACAATGCTTTTGCTTCCTTAACCGCGGCGCAACAAAAGGATACCGTTTTCACCAACCGGGTGAACAACGACTACATGAGCAGCCGTCAAAAGAGAACGGAGCAACAAATAGCCTTCGCCAAAGCCCATCCGAACTCCTTTTTTGGGATGGCCGCCTTATCTGAAGCTGCTGGCGGCAAAGTAGATCTGCCTTTGATAGAGCCTATCTACAATGCCATGAATAAAAACCTGCAGGCGTCCGATGCCGGCAAAGAACTGGCCCAACGTATTGCTGCTGCCAAAAACATTAAAATTGGCGCCATGGCGCCGGCTTTCACGCAAAATGATGTAAACGGTAAAGCGGTACAACTCGCCGACCTGAAAGGAAAACCATTGCTGGTAGAATTCTGGGCCAGCTGGTGTGGTCCCTGCCGCGCAGAAAATCCGAATCTGATCAGTCAATACAAACGGTATAAAGACAAAGGCTTTCAAATCATCGCCATTTCCTTAGATGATCATAAAGATAAATGGTTGGAAGCTATTGCAAAAGACGGTATGCCCTGGATTCATGTTTCCGACCTGAAAGGATGGAATAATGAAGTGGGTCGCTTATATGGTATCAGAGCCGTACCCGCCAATTTCCTGTTAGATGGTGAAGGAAAAATTATCGCTGCTTCGCTGAGAGGAGAGGAACTGAATAAAAAGCTGGCGGAGGTTTTTAAAGACTAGTATATCCTGATACTATCCCTATATATTCCCGGTTGCGATCATGCAACCGGGATTTTTTTTGGTTAAGTGTCCCCTGTACACTATTATATTATCAACCTAATATGTTTATATTTATGCTAATGCCCGCAACACGTTATGCTGAAAAAAACTATACTGATTCCACTGTTACTGTCGTTACTGTTATATGCCAATGCCCAGGAGTTTTCCTCATTGAATGTAAACAACGGCCTTTCCAACAACCAGGTCAACTGCATCTTCAAAGATAGCCGTGGATTTATGTGGTTTGGCACCATGAGTGGACTTAACCGGTATGATGGCTTCACCTGCAGGATTTTCCGGCATAATGCTGCCGACCCCAATTCTATCTCCGACGACTATGTATCCGCTATTACAGCAGCTCCCGGCAACAGACTTTATGTCCGTACCCGCAACGGGGATGTACTCTATGACCCGGTGAAAGAACAGTTTTCAGATGCCGCCACCTGGCTGAAAAGCAAAGGGTTGCCGCTTACAGGTATCACCGCTACACAGCAGGCTGACCGCTCGTTCTGGGTAGGCTACGAAGACGGCAACATATACTGCATCAACGAAAAAAAGAACGGCGCCGTTACCCGCATCCTTCATCATGCCGGCGTGCCAGTAGCCGATATTACCAAAACGGCCGCCAACCGCCTTGGCATTCTTTACCTGAATGGTGAGTTAGATGTGTTGGACATTCATACAGGTCATTTAATCTCACACTCAAATACTATCACCCGTTTCATTGACAACAAGCCGATTGCGCTCCGTTTGTTTATTGATGCACAGCAAGATACGTGGGTATACATGCCCGGCAGCGATTTTGGTGTGATATATATGAATAGTAAGAATGGTACGATGCGGCGGTTATCTTCCAAAAACAGTTCGCTAAACAATGATATTGTTAACAGCATCGTGCAGGATGAAAAAGGACAGATCTGGATAGGTACCGACCATGGCGGCATCAATGTGCTGAACAAAGAAACCTTTACCTGTTATTACCTCCAGAAAAGAGAGGAAGATGCAAAAAGCGTGGCGGAAAACGCCATCTACGCTTTATACAAGGATGATCTGGGCATTATTTGGTGCGGCACCTATAAACGCGGCGTCAGCTATTATGCCGAGAACATGATGAAATTTGATCTCTACGCGCATAAATATGCAGATGCCAATAGCTTGAGTTATAATGATGTAAACTGTTTTGCGGAAGACAAAAAAGGTAACGTATGGATAGGCACCAATGGCGGCGGGCTCATTTACTTTGACCGGCAGGCAA
>NZ_DATCVJ010001004.1:0-4244 GCF_036566945.1 Chitinophaga sp.
TGATCACCGTAAGACTCAATACCGGCAAGGTATTGGTACAGGGCGTCACCAATAAAAAGAAAGTCATCAACGATGTAGTACTCACACCGGGCAAAGAACTCCGGTACTATCGCAAAACCGGAAAATCAATCGTAGCAGATTTCAATACTACGGGCACGGATATATTGGTAAAAGCAGGAAAAGACGGCACGGGCAATGCAAAGCCGGACTGGTATAAATTTAATAATCAACCAATGGCACAGGTCCTCGATCAGCTGAGCAACTATTACGGAGTAGCCATCTACTATTATCCATCAGACGTGACGGAGATTTATTTCGATGGCAAATTTGAAAAGACAGACTCGCTGGTGAAGATACTGACCGATTTAACACTTCCCAATAATCTGAAGCTTATCCGAAACGATAGCGGATTTATTATTAAGAAGAAATAATTCAACAACTTTCGTTCTATTCCACAAAAGGCGCAAAGGCGCCATGGGCTTGCTATGCCCCGGACTTTTAAAAACACGTTCCAGTTATGAAGATGTTCTATCGACCAAAATGGCGTTTGTTGCTGCTCTTATGCATGCTGATATCAGGCGCTTCTATGTACACACAGGCGCAAGGTCGCCTGCAGGTAACCGGCACCGTGCGCACTGATCAGGGTGAACTCCTCCCCAATGCTTCCGTAGTAGCGCTGAATGAAAAAACAAAATATTCCGCCGGCGTAGTCACTGACACCAACGGCATATTCCGTTTCTCCGGATTACCACAGGACGGCAAATATTTACTCAGCGTTTCTTACATGGGATTTGAAACACAACAACTCAACAATGTAAGTCTTAAATCAGGCGCCACATTAACCTTCTCCGTCCGCCTCGTAAGAACCGTAGCTGCACTGAACGATATCGTTGTTATCGGCTATGGTACTGCCCGGAAAAAAGACGTGGTAGGCGCTTTCAATGTGGTGTCTGTAAAAGAAGCCGGCGCCGTGAATGCTACCAATCCTTCACAGCTGCTCATTGGTAAAGCCGCCGGTGTACAAGTGCTGCAAAGCAGCGGTAGCGCAGGTGCAGACGCACAAATCATTATCCGGGGTACAGGCAGTTTTACTGATATCAATCCCCTGTATGTAATCGATGGCATCCAGGGTACCAAGAACCTCTTTAATACACTCAATCCACAGGATATAGAAAATATCACGATCCTGAAAGATGCATCTTCTACTGCTATCTATGGCTCCGCAGCTGCCAATGGCGTAGTGATTATCACCACCAAAAAAGGAAAGACCGGCCCTCCCCGCGTTAGCTTTTCTACGCAGTGGGGCATGGCTAAAGCATGGAAACAATTACACCTGCTCAATGCAGCGCAGTATGTGGATGCGCTGAAAGACCTGGCCGCTACCAAGAATGCGGTGCTACCCGCAAAATTCAATACTCCCGCGGTATTGCAGGACAGCACCGATTGGCAGGACGCCATCTTTCGCAATGCGTTGGTGTCTGAAAACGATTTGAACATTAGTGGTGGCGGTGATAAAGTGAACTACTCCGTATCTGCTACTTACATCAACCAGCAGGCAATCCTCACCAATGCTACCAACAAAAGATTTCAGGCACGCGTGGGCCTCGAAGAAATGCTCGGACGTTTCCGGTTTACCCAAAACCTGATCTTCAGACAGTACATAGGCAACGGCAATTACGGCAGCATCATCAACGCTATTCAGTACGCTCCTTATAAACCCGTACTGGACCCATCTATACAGGGTGGCTACTCTATTCTTTCCAATATCGACGACTACAGCAATGCCGTCAACCCACTGCAGGAAATTGCGATGAAAAGCCAAACGAGTAAGTCGCTGGCTTTCTTCCCGCAGCTGTCTGCCGAAGTACGCATCATCAACGGACTAAAATTCCGCTCACAGTTTGCCGCAGAAGTAAACTCCAACCGGACCAACAGCTACCAGCAACAATATCAATCATCTAATTTTCTGAACCAGGCCCGCCAGTCTACCCTCGGCTTTTCGGAGAACTCGTACTACATGCTGGAAAACTATTTGTCGTACGACAAAGCACTCGGCAAGCACCAGCTCTTTTTAATCGCCGGACAAAGCTATATTGATCCGGGATTAACCAACTCCTCTACCATCAGAGGTACGGGCCAGCCCAATGATAATATCACCAGCGTGGTGGTAGCTTCTTCCCAATCTGTTACCGGTTCTTATTCCAATTATGCACGGCCTTCTGTGATCTCTTATTACGGTCGCCTTAACTATACGTACGATGATAAATATATACTGACTACCAGCTATCGCAGAGACGGCGCCTCCAACTTCGGCGCGAATTTCCGCTATGGTAATTTTTCCGCAGCAGGCGTGTCATGGCGCTTTTCGGAAGAAGAATTTATGAAAAAAACATTTCCCGTATTATCTGATGGTAAGCTGAGTGCCAGCTGGGGACAAACCGGTAACAACAATATTCCCAACTTTCTGAATACCGCCAAAACATACCAGGGTACGCCCGGAGGCGCGCTGGTATATTCTCTTGGCAGTACGGAAACATTTATATCCGGTACCACGCTGACGACTTTAAGCAACCCGGATTTAAAATGGGAACAAACGAATCAAACAGACATCGGCATCGACCTCGCATTTTTAAATAACCGCCTCACCATCGAAGCCGATTGGTACGACCGGAAAAGTACCGGCCTGCTGGTCACTACCCTGCTGCCAGCCAGTATTGGCGTAAGTCCTACCGGCAACCAGCCTAAAAAAACAGTGAACGCAGCAGATGCACAAAACAAAGGCTTTGAACTTACCATCGGCTACAAAGATAAAATCAGTAACGACTTCAGCTTCAACGTAAGCGTAAACGGATCGATTAATAGCAACAAAGTATTATCATTAGGCAGTCAATTTTCCGCCCCCATTCAGGCCGGCGCTTTTAGTCCGGTACCTGCCACCACTTACACCGCCGCCGGTTATGCCATCGGTTCTTTTTATGGCTACCGCTTAGATCATGTGGCACGCGATGCGGCGGAAATAACCGCGCTGGACCAGGAAGCCGCTAAAAAAACAGGCAAGCCAAACGCGAAATACCAGGATGGATTGTTGCCCGGAGATTTTATTTATAAAGACATTGATGGCGATGGCTTAGTCACTGCAAAGGACCAGGAAATATTAGGCAACGCGATCCCAAAATATATTTACGGTATCAACGCCGGCGTAACGTACAAAAACTTTGATCTCAACCTCGTACTCTCCGGTATCAGCGGGTTGAAGCTCCTGAATGGATTAAAATTAAATACCAGCATCATGGCCACCGGTCATAATTCCACTACCGATATCCTGGACAGATGGCGTCAATCCGGTGACGTAGCCGCACTGCCAAGGCTGGGCCAGAATGCTACCGGTAATGGTAACCTGCGTCCATCTGACTGGTGGCTGGAAGATGGCAGCTACCTGCGTTTGAGGAACATCACCATTGGTTACAACGCCCCACTTTCTATGTTGAGCAGCGTGACCAAAAATACTATTAAATCACTCCGCATTTATATAGCGGCGCAAAACTTAATCACCCTCACCAACTACACCGGCTACGATCCGGAAGTGGCAGGCGATTACCTGTTTGCACGTGGTATTGATCAGGGACAGGTACCACAGCCAAGAACTTTCCTGGCAGGTATTCAATTAGGGTTTTAATTTTCAAAAAGTGATTTTATGAAGAAGTATATATCTCAATTGTTGCTCATCGCCGGACTGATCACCATTGCACCCGGATGTAAAAAATCACGGCTCGACCTGGTAGATCAGAGTGCCTACGCATACGATACTTATTTTACCAACATCGCCGCCCTGAACCAGGCTACCATTGCGAGTTACGCTACACTGGTACATCCTGGATTATGGGCCAGGGAGTATTACTATATTTTTGACCTGATGGGACATGAAGCCAAACGCGCCAGTTTTTTGCAGGGCGCAGAACAGGAATTGGGTGACTATAGTTTTGGCAGCAACAACGCCGATTTAAGTTCCTTGTGGAGTTCTCTGTACCGCATGATTTTCAGAACCAACCTGGTGATTGACCGGGCGGCCGCCTGGAATCCTACGGCTACGGCAGATCGCGCAAAACTGAACCAGTACCTCGCAGAGGTAAAGTTCCTGCGGGCATATGCATATTTTCATTTAGTTACTTTATGGGGAGATGTGCCACTGTATATCGACTATCAAACCACCCTTAATAACAACTATTTATCCCGCAGTCCTGCCG
>NZ_DATCVJ010001005.1:0-3262 GCF_036566945.1 Chitinophaga sp.
TGCTGTATGCCGCCATATAATTTCAGTTTGTTTTTTCCGATCCGGAGATAGAAATTCTTTTCATGCAGATAGGCATCTTTAATAAACTGATCCTTCCCCATCCAGCCATGGCTCAACAAGCCTTTGAACTGCAGCCATCCATTGGTGAACGGCACGGGGATATATTCCGTCACGGCTATCCCTATTTTAGGAATGGGTAAGGCATTACCACTGATGCCCATCGAGCCGCTGCTTAAATCTTTATCTACTTCCCCAATAATTTCTTCATACCTGCCAGCCCTGATTTCCCAATGCTTATAGCCAGCCTTTACATACCCCTGCTCTATGAATGTGTGTTGAAAGTGATCGTTGTTATACACATCCAACCCATACTTTATATAAAAATTATCATGCCATACCTGCTGATTGCTAAAGCCTGCATGCATAGATACATCTCCTTTGCGGTCGCTGATGGTACCAAAATGATTGGACAGTAACCATAGCGGCTGATAATCTTTGGTGGCAGCAGTACCTACCGCGCCGGCATGTACCTCCAGCGAGTCGGTAAGCCAACGCTGCGCATTAACGGCGGTGCAAATACACACCCACAGCAGGAGTAAACAAATCCTTTTCATACGGCTGTCATATTTAGCTTTCCTGAAGGCGAGATCATTTTCCGCTCGCGTACGGCCACTGCCGGATTGCCCGCATAAATCATCCAGGCATCAAGGTCTCTCGAGGCCACTGAATTCACCGTTAGCACCGCATGCGAGCCGCAGGTAACACCAGCGCAAACCACGGCCATAGCACCTATCCACACACCGGAAGCAATATTTATCTCCCCCAGCCGGTACGGAAAATCCGGCTGTTTATAATCATGATTACCTGTCAGCAACAGGGCGCCCTGTGAAATACACACATGGTCACCCAGTACCACATCTGCCAGATTATCTATCCACACCCCCTCCCCTAACCAGCAATGATCTCCGATGGATAAACGCCAGGGATTTTTAATACGCACCTTTGTTTTAATGATCAGCCCTTTACCTACCCGGGCACCAAACATCCGCAGCAACGCACGTTTAATTGTATAGGGCCATGGAAAGGCACTGTTCAGAATATAGTAATTGCAGAAATACCAGACCAGCACTTTCCATTTAGGTCCGGCCCGATAACTACCCGTATTGAATGCTGCCAGATTAGTTGTCATGTTTAATCAGATATGAATGTTATAATCCTGTTTCAGCAAGGCCATAATATCCTCCCTGCTTTCATTGCCTTGTAATTTTTGCTGAAACTCCTGTACATTAACGTCTACGAGTAAACGATACCAATACCCCTGCATAAAGTGAAAAAGGAACCCTTTATACCCGTCCAGGAAACCGTAGCGCAGCACATACCTGAAAAGAAAGTACAGCGAAGCACGCGCACCAGGTGATAAGCCCGCATACACCTTTTCTTTCAGGAAACGCTTCCGTTTTGCCTGCGAGCCTTCTGCCTTCAACAACCGCTGGTCTGTTTGCCAGAAGCCATAGCGGATATTGAGCAAATCCACCATTTCCCGGATTGCATAATTATTGTGCTTGTTCACCCACCAATGAATGGAGTTCAGGTTATCATCCACGATATGCTCCTTAAACATCAGGGTATTCCCTTCCGACAATACAATATGCTCGTCCATCCAACGCTGTTCTATGCTGCCAATGCCATTGCGCCAGATCCTTAACAGCGTATGCGGATAAAAGCCGCCGTAACGAATCCATTTGCCTTTAAACAATACCTTTCTACGTATATAGATCCCCGTTATTGCCGGCGAAATACTATCCATGCGGGTATTTATTTCCCGTATCAGCCCTGGCTCCAGGTATTCATCCGCATCCATGCGCATTACCCAGGGAGTGGTGATACCACAATGCTCCAGCGCCCATTGAAACTGGTTGGCATAGTTGACCCATTTTCGCTGGAAAACTTTCGCCCCGCAGCTCTCCGCAATAGCCACTGTGTCGTCTGTTGAAAAAGCATCTACTACATATAGCTCATCAGTGATTTCCCGCAGGTTGCTCAGGCAACGTCGCAGGTGTATCGATTCATTGAAAGTCAGTATAACTATAGCCAGCTTCATCTAATTACATTTTTCATATAGTGCTACATAGGAAGATGCCAACCTGGCATCATTAAAATCATCCCGGATCTGGGCAGGTGCATTCCGCGTGATCTGTTGTCGCCGTACTTTATCCTGATATGCCGCGGTGAGTTGGTCGCTAATGGCGTCCACACTTTCTATTCCGGTAATCCAGCCCAGTCCATGCCTGCTTACATACCCCGCCAGTCCGACCTGATCACTGATCAGCACGGGTGTACCTACAAACAATGATTCAATTACCACGATGGCGAAATTCTCGTTGCGGGAAGTCAGCGCAAAAAGGTCGGTGGCAGCAAGGAAATGAAACTTATCCTCACTGCCCTTCCAACCTACCCATTCGACGTTGTTATCCATATCCAACGAAGTAATTAATTCCTTTAGTGACTGTACGTATTGCTCATCACCGCTGCCGGCAATCAACAACCTATACTTAAACGATACACGCCCCAGTGCACGGATCAGTAGGTCCAGTCCTTTTTTCGGATCTACCCGCGAGAGGAAACTAATCGTAAAAACATCCTGCTCTATGCGGGCGTAACTCCCGGCAGGCAGGTCCACCAGGTTAAATACCTGCCCTCCTTCCCAGCCATTGTTGATCTCCTGGCATTCTCTCCATTCCAGTTCAGAAGAAACATGCAGGTAGGTGTTACGTAATAATCGTTTACCCATCACCGTATGTAACAACTGTTTGCTGCGATTATTCCTGGCTGTCAACACATAATCGCAGAACATTCCATGTGGCGACAACAACGGCTTGAGCTTTTTCCATTTACAGATAAAAGAAGCTCCCAGCACCAGGAAATTCCACCAGGAATGAATATGTACTTTATCAAACTGTTTGGCATTGGTCCATACCGCCTTCCACAGTGCAGGCGATACATGCGTATGATCTCCGGTAATGCGCTTAAAGAACGTCACCTTTACCCCATCCATCATCACGGTGGAATTGGCAGCAATATCCAGTTCCTGTCGCCCGTTAGCCGTGGTGGTATACACCGCCACGTCGTGTCCCATTTGCACCAGTTGTTCCGCCAACCGTGCTATCACCACAATAGGGCCACCGTATACATAAGCCGGCTTATAAGAAGGAACGATAAAAAGTATATTCATATATAGCTATTAATGATTCATGGCATGCAG
>NZ_DATCVJ010001006.1:0-8526 GCF_036566945.1 Chitinophaga sp.
GGCTGCCGGGATGTATGAGTGCACGGTGGAGGGTTATTTTAAATCCATGCACAACATGATTGAAAATAAGGAGAGCAATGGTATTGTGAACCAGGTGGTGCCACGCTGGGATGAAAATGTAACAGTAGGAAAAGGCTGGAGCTATGGCGCTGAAGTAATGTTACAGAAAAGAAAAGGAACCACTACCGGATGGATTGGATACACCTTGTCATGGTCTACCCGCCGTTTTCCAGGAATCAACAACGATGAAATTTATCCTTATAAATACGATCACCGGCACGACCTGGAATTGGTGTTAATGCAGCGTTTGGGCAAGCATTGGGAACTTTCAGCCTCCTGGCATTATAACTCAGGCACGCCTATCACATTGCCGGTAGCCAGCTACAGTGGCACCAGTGGTGCTTCGCCCTGGGACCCGGGTAGCGGTAATGCCGCTATTGATCGTTATGACAACTGGAATAATTACCGGGGGGCAGATGTACACCGGCTGGATGTAGGGATTACTCATACCAAACAAAAAAAGCATTGGAGCAGGAGCTGGAACCTAAGCATTTTTAATGTGTACAACCGGAGGAACCCATTCTTTTATTCCATTATGGACGATCCGGCGGCACAGAAAAGATACCTTGCTCAGTCTACTATTTTGCCCATATTACCCAGTGTTACGTACGCTGTTAAATTTTAGAGAGATGTGCAGAAAACATTTTTTCGTAGGTACGGTACTGTTAGTCATGCTTTTAAATGCATGTACCAAACGGGTGGAAATTCAGTTGCCTTATGAAGGCGATAAAATTGTGGTGAATACGCTCATCCAACCGGATAGTGTAGTGTATGTGCGGGTAACCCGTAGTATTCCCACCAATATATTTGACGATAGCGGCTATAAAGATATTCCTGGCAGTGCGGTAACGTTGATGGCAAACGGGGTAGCCTTGTCTCCTTTACAGATACAGGTCATAAAAGGGCTTTCCTATTTTGTATCGGAACAAAAAGCGGAGAGAGGAAAGCAATATACGGTACAGGTAACTGCACCGGGACTGAGCGCTGTAACGGGTACGGATACACTCCCGGTGGCGCCGGACGTAAAAGATGCCGGTGCACAAAGAAACAGTAACCGGATTCAGTTTACGTTAAAAGATCGTCCTGGTGCAGGAAATTACTACCGGATAAGGATTTATACAACAGATGATACCGGAGGGCAGGGAGTTTACCGGCTTTTCCGGTTAGATCCTGCCTTTAATAACAACCTGGTGGATTTTTTTACAAAAAGCAACTACAACAGCCTTGTCATGAGCGATGAACGCTTCGATGGCAAGGAGATCAACTTTGTGTTGGAAACAGCAGATCCTATGATCGCTTCCAGCCAGGTAACCGTGGAAGTGAGTTCACTTACCCGTACCACTTATGAATATTTCAGCACCGTAGCCGCACAAAAAGAAAGCGGCTCCAATGCCATTGGCAACCCCGTACGCGTATTTACAAATGTGGTGAATGGCTATGGCATTGTTGGCGGCATCAATACAAAAAAGTTGCTGTTTAAGGTAGAATAGTTGTTTAAAACAAGTCAGATCTGTTGGCTGCTGATAAAATGAAATAGTCCGGGTTGTTAAAACTGAAAATCTTCCGCCTCTCCTCCTGCAATGGCGTCGTTAATGTCTACCGACATTTTAATGGAATGCCTGATAATCACGCTGTTTAAAGCTTTGTGTATGCCCGGTGTGGCAGTTTTGAGAGCCGGATAGTTTTCTGCGGCGAGTTTTTTGGCTGCTTCAATGAGCCCATCCTGTAAGTTTACCATTTTGATTTGTTCCTGCATAGCGTCTTTGTACATTGGCGATAGTGGGTCCAGTATCTCTTCCCAATCCATGAAAAATAATTTTATTGCAGTTATAAACACGCAGAAAGCGATTTAGTTGCACCACGAACTAGTTTTTTTATATTTTCGGGAAGGCTACGCTGGTGGCTCGTTCTAAAAAGGATACCGAACGGTTTTGGTCCGTCGGTCATCAGGATACCAACCGGGTAATAAGACAGCCTGCCTGTCTTTTAGGTGGCCATCCTAATGGATATTACGAAGTTTCCTACCCCGCCCAATAAGCGATTATTGCAGCATAAATGTCCTGGCCTGAAGAAACCTGCTTTCTTTAAGCCGTTTTAACCCCTATATTAATACTTCGCTATTTTTTTGGAGTCCCGTTTTTTCTTTTGAAAACCTGCTCTATTTTTAGGACATATATTGTTATATGCCTGAATTTATGCCCGCTGATCTGACAGACCGTTTGCGTGCTGGTGATTTCAAACTTTTTGAGCTGATTTTCAATACATACTGGGAAGAATTGTATACCTATGCGGCTAAGGTAACTGGCAGCGAGGAAGATGCCCGGGATATTATACAAGACCTGTTTACCAGTATTTGGGAGCGCCGTGAGCAGCTGGAATTGCATACTCATATCCGCTTCTACTTATTTAGCGCCGTCAGGAAACAGATCCTGCGTAAGTTCCGTAACGACGGATTAAAGGAAAAGCACCTGGAGAAATTCATTACCCATAGTGAGCTGCGGGCAGAACTGACCCTGAATACCCTGATCCATAAAGATATTATGAGCCAGTTGCAGCAGGATCTGCAACAATTGCCTGAAAAAGAAAGACAGGTATTTGAATGGTATCATTTTGATGAATTGAGTATCCGTGAAATAGCCATGATGCATGGTACTGCCGAACAAACGGTGCGCAACCAATTGGGCAACGCCTATAAGAAAGCCCGTCCGCTGCTGAATCGTCTCCTGATGTTACTCTGATTTTCCCCTCCCATGTTATGCTAATGTTAAGCCCCGTTTCCCAATAGTTAAAAACGTTGCTGTGTGGTACTTAGTTTTTAAACACCACACCCTTGATCCGATCTAAAATAAAAGCACTCATCGACAAATACCTGGATGGCAAGGCTACACCCGGGGAAGAGCAGCTGCTCAGCCACTGGCTGGATACGCTGGCCGAGGATACAGTGGCTGCCAACGAGCCGGATGCACAAAGCAGGGAAGCATTGCGCCGCAATATATTGCAGGTAATCAAGCAACGTACCCAACAGCCCATTTCCCTATACCGGGTGTGGAAAAGGGTGGCAGCAGCGGCGGCTGTCCTGCTCCTGGCAGGTATCACCACCTGGTGGATCACCGGGCATTCCTCTGCCCGTCCAGTTGCCTGGCTGGAACTGCGCACCGCCATCGGTCAAAAGAAAATGCTCCTGCTGCCAGACAGCAGCCGGATCTGGCTAGGGGCAAATGGGGTATTGAGATACCCCGACCGCTTTACAGATACCCGGCAGGTACAACTGGTATCCGGTGAAGCCTTTTTTGATATCGCTCCGATAACTGAAAAGCCATTTATCGTCAACACCGACAGTCTGCAGGTACGTGTACTGGGCACTTCCTTTCATGTAAGGGCATATCCCGGACAGTTGCTGGAAATAGGTGTCAGCACCGGTAAAATCTGCGTTAACCACCGCGATCAGATACGGGATATATTAACCGCCAACCAGTCGGTGCTGATTAACCCAAACGGCTATACGTTTACACGTCAGTCTTTTGCGGCCACAGATACCGAAGGCTGGAAGCAGGATAAAATTGTATTCGATAATATGCCGGTAAGCAGTGCCCTGTTGCTGCTGGAAAATTACTACCCGGTGAAATTTGATATACAACGCCCGCTGGACAAGCAAATCACCGGATCTCTCAACATGCACTTAACAATTTCACAGATCATAAAAGTACTCGAAGACCTTACGGATCATCAGCTGAAAATAAAACCTGCAGGAGCAGGGCATTTTACTGTAGACCAATAAACTTTTATTCCCTGAACTGAATTTTAAAAAACCACTGGTTATGAATGTACGTAGTACTTACTTACGTACAAGGGTATTTGCTGCGCAAATATTTCTTGTAGTACTCATGCTATCCCTATACGGTAGCGTTTTCGCCCAACAAAAGCCTGTCATCATACAGGAGTTGCACATCACAGCAGGGCCGCTGTCGGATGCGTTACATGTGCTACGGCAACAAAGCGGCGCTGACATTGTATACGATGCCGCGCTGCTTAAAAATATAACGGTAAAAACGCAGGATTTCCGCGGGCAATCCGTCGCCGACATATTACGCAGTTTGCTGAAAGGAAGCGGTTTCCAGTTCTCCGATACCGAAGGTGTGTACGTTATCAAAAAAGAAAAAGATAAAACAACCGTAACCGGTACCGTAACCGATCAGGAAACAGGGGTAGTATTACCCGGCGTAAGTGTACTGGTAAAAGGAAATACGCAAGGGAGCATCACCAACGCACAGGGCGCATTTTCCCTGCTGGCAGATGCCGGTGGCGATACGCTGGTATTCAGCTCATTGGGCTATAAGGCAACACGCGTAGTACTAAACGGCCAGCAGCACATTAACATCCGCCTGAAATCAGATGCCAGTTTGCTGAACAGCGTAGTGGTAGTAGGTTACGGACAAGCCAGCAAAGGTGATCTCACCGGCGCGGTGTCGCATGTAGGCGCAGAGAACTTTAACAGCGGCGTATTCAGTTCTCCCGAACAACTGCTGCAGGGTAAAGTACCCGGCCTGAATGTTACACGTAGCGGCGATCCTAACGCTTCGCCGGCGGTAATACTGAGAGGACCTTCCACTTTCCGCGAAGGGGAAGCGCAACAACCTTTTTATGTAATTGATGGTGTACCTGGTGCTAATATCCAGCTGGTTTCTCCTTCGGATATTGTATCTATGGATGTTTTGAAAGATGCCGCTTCAACAGCTATTTACGGGGCACGCGCGGCCAACGGGGTCATCATGATCACTACCCGTCGTGCAAAACCAGGCCAAAGCTGGATCAGCTACAATGGCTATGCAGCCAGCGAAATGATCTCCAATAAAATTGATATGCTGTCTGCCGATGAATTACGGCAATACCTGAAAGATAACGGCAAAAGTCTTACCCCTGCTTATGAAGACAATGCCAACACCGATTGGCAAAAGGAAGTAACCCGTAACGGGATATCCCAGAATCACAATATTTCCTTTGGTGGCGGCAACGAAAAAACCGTATTCGATGGTAGTGTGAACTACCTGCAAAATAATGGCATCATAAAAAATTCCTCACTGGAACGACTAAACGTAAGAGCCAACCTGGAGCAACGCGCATTCAACGATCGCTTAAAGCTTAACCTGTCTATCAGTAATAGTGTTGGTACACAAAACCGGGTACCTGAACTGGTATTCTTAAATATGCTGAGCTATATTCCCACAGTCAATATCTTTAATCCGGACGGTACTTATAAAGAAGATCTGACCCGCTCCCGCAACTACCTGAATCCGGTATCGCTGATCGACAACAACAGCGATAAAACCAAAGAAAAGATCATGCTGGGGAATGCCCGTGCCGAGCTGAAACTATTACCAGGATTGCGTTATACGCTGAGTGTATCCATGCAGGATCAGCAATTAAACCGGGATATTTATTACAACCGGGCATCTAGTTTAGCGCCTAACACTAAAGGGCAGGCTACCCGCAGCAGTTTTACCAATACCCGCAAAGTACTGGAGAGCTATTTTAACTACGACAAAGTTTTTGGTAAACATGATCTTCGTTTACTGGCAGGCTATTCCTGGCAGGAAGATCGCAACGGAGACGGATTTCAGACCTCTCAGCAAGGCTTCGCATCTGATGCTACACTGGGGAACAATCTGGGGCTGGGAAGCCCTAAAGACGGCTATCTTCCTATATATGGTAATACAGGAATATTGGCACTGCGCTTTATCTCCTTCTACGGCAGGGTGAATTACCAGTATGCAGATAAATACCTGTTGCAGGTATCTGTAAGAAAGGATGGTTCTTCGGCCTTTGGTGAGAATAACCGCTGGGGCATATTTCCGGCAGTGTCAGGAGCATGGAAAATCAACAAAGAGAGATTTATGGAAAATGCTACCTGGATCGAAGACCTGAAACTTCGTGCAGGCTATGGCGTTACTGGTAACTCCCTTGGTTTTGATCCACTCATTGCCAAATTCCGTTACGATCTGGTGGGTAAGTTCTATTCCGATGGCAGGATTATCAACGCCATAGGCCCTGTACAAAATGAAAATCCTAACCTGAAATGGGAACGTACAGGCATGGCTAATATCGGTATTGACTTAGCCGTGTTGAAAGGCCGTCTCTCTTTCGTAGCTGATTACTACGATAAGCGTACTACGGATCTGATCTACACCTATGAAGTATCTGTGCCGCCTAATTTCGTGCCTACCATGCTGGCCAACGTAGGGGCTATGAGCAATAAAGGAGTTGAGTTACAGGTGAATGCAGTACCGGTGAAAACGCGCGACTTTACCTGGACTACCTCCGCAAATATTGCACACAACAAAAACCGGATAGAATCGCTTTCCAATGATAATTTCGCCGTTGATTATATAGAAACGGCCGATCTGGGAGGAAAAGGACAGTCTGGTAATAAATCACAGATTATAAAGGGCGGTTATGCACTGGGTGCATTTTACCTGTGGCAGTACGAAGGCAAGGATAAAGACGGATATTCTACCTTCCAGTCTGCCAACGGTGGTATTACCAAAACACCTGCCTCCACTGATCGTGTATACAGCGGTGATGCCCAACCGGCCATCAGTTATGGATGGAGCAATAGCTTTACCTACAAGAATTTTGACGCCAATATTTTCATCCGAGGTGTATCCGGCAACAAAATACTCAATGCTACGCTGGCAAACTTGAATAACCCGGCAGAAGCCACCGGATACAATATGCCACGGTTTACGCTCGGAGAATCTCCAAAGGATGCACAGGCGCCTTTCCTGTCTACCCGCTACCTGGAAAACGGTTCTTACCTCAGACTGGATAACGCCACCATTGGGTATAGTATTCCGATGAAAAATAATTATGTCAGAAAACTGCGTGTATACGTGTCCGGTAATAACCTTTTTGTGATCACAAAGTATACAGGTATTGATCCCGAAATAAATATGGGTGGACTTATACCCGGCATAGATAATAATAATTTTTATCCGAAAACACGCTCCTTTATGCTGGGCGTAAATGCTACTTTCTAATCATTGTAAAACTGCCGATATGAAAAATATTATTATAACAGGACTCGCCATAGGTTTTACGTGTATGACAGCTTGTACCAAGCTGGATGTAAAAGTAGAATCACAATATGTAGAAGATAATTTTCCTACTACCACCGATGGATTTATTGCCGCTTCCGGCCCCATGTATACACAGCTGAGTACCAAGTATGCGGTGGATTACTGGCGGCTGCAGGAGTTGTCTACAGATGAAGCAATTATCCCTGCCCGCGATGGTAACTACGACGATGGCGGACAGTATCGTTTTCTTCATAAACATACCTGGACAAAAGATCATCCTACCGTTAAAAGTGTATGGCAATGGGCTTTCTCCGGTGTGAATACCTGTAATCGTCTCCTTTATCTTTTTGAAAAAGCGCCCGACACCGATGCGAAACGTACTACGCTGGCGGAAATAAGAACACTCCGTGGCCTGTATTATTTTTACCTGATGGACCTTTTTGGTAAAGTGCCGCTGGTGATTGATTATAAAAATACAGATGCGCCGCAACAGTCATCCCGCGAAGCGGTATTTACCTTTATTGAAAAAGAATTAAAGGAATCCTTACCGTTTCTGAATACTAAAAACGGACAGGTAACTTATTCTAAACCTACTAAATGGTTTGCTTTTGCCCTGCTGGAAAAAATGTACCTGAATGCCGCGGTATATACGGGCAGGCCCATGTATACAGAAACTGTAGCCATGGCAGATAGTGTGCTGGCCAATGGTCCTTACTCCCTCGATGATAATTTCATCAGCATATTTATGCCGGACAACGGACCTGCGATAAAAGAAACGATCCTGGCTATTCCATATGATACTTACCAGATTAAAGGCAACCAGTTTTCCCGGTTTGGCCTGCATCCTAACCTGGTAGATAAGTATGGCCTGTTGTTCCGCCCAAGTATTGCCATGAGTACCATTGGTTCTTTTTATGATAAATTTAATCTGACAGGAGATGTGCGCAATAATACCTGGCTGGAAGGTAAGCAGTACAACAGCGATGGTTCGCCTATCCTGATCAGCACCACCAATAAAGGATTAAATAATAAGTACAATGGACCGGAACCGGATAAGAAAATCAGCTGGCAGCTTACTTTCTCAAAAGACTTGTTGCTTAAAACAGATTCTTCTATGGATCTGGGCAATGATGAGCTGGCAAAAGCTTCCGGTGTACGTGGTATTAAATTTTATCCGGATAAGAGTACAGAGCCTATAGATCGCAACTCCGGCAACGATATACCTGTTATGCGTTTGGCTGACGTACTGATGATGAAAGCAGAAGCTATACTAAGGGGCGCCGCGCCTACAGCCGTAAAAGGCGAATTACAAACGCCGGATGTATTGGTGAATAAGATCCGTACGAGAGCGCGCGCACCACAGGTATCCGGCGTAACCCTGGATGAGTTGCTG
>NZ_DATCVJ010001007.1:0-26710 GCF_036566945.1 Chitinophaga sp.
CTGCATCAGCAAAATGAAGGTGGTAACGACCTGGTGATGCAACCGCTGCAGGCAGCCCGCATCGGTCAACTGGACCTCGATCGTTTCAGCCGGCAGGTGCGTTACTCGTTATTACCCAATGGTACCGCTACCGACATGGTAATGCAAACCGGTGGACGTTATAACGATCAAACTGCTTTTAATTACATGGCACATATGGGTATCTGGATTGAAAACTTTGCATTGCCGGCCGTCATCAATGAATGCCTGATGCAAAGCTACAATGGTACCATTCGTTTATTCCCTAACTGGCCGAAAGAGAAAGATGCTTCCTTTAATAACCTGCGCGCTGTAGGCGCCTTCCTGGTAAGCAGTACACAGGTGAAGGGCAGTATTGCGAACATCCATATTTTAAGTGAAAAAGGAAATACACTGAGGGTCATTGTTCCATGGGGAAGCAAGGGCACTTATGTAGATGCCAAAGGCAAACATCCGATTAGTAAAAATATACTGGAATTGAAAACATCTCCGGGAGAGAGGATTATGTTGATGCCGTAGAGAATTACGAATTACGAATTACGAATTACGGAGTTGTGGGTAGATAATAACGAATAGTCTTCGCGTTTACCGTCTCCGCACATTCGTAATTCGTAATTCGTAATTCGTAATTCGTAATTCGTAATTCGTAATTCGTAATTCGTAATTCGTAATTCGTAATTCGTTTCGATCAATGTCCCAATTGCCTTTTCATATCCATTTGCAAAGACCAAATTTCTGCTATAGGCACGGCTCTTCTGCTTACATTTTCTATATCTTTTCCTTCTTTGGTATATAAAAAAGGATAGCAGCTCATAGCTTCCGTGCCGGTCATCTTCGCCACATCTTCCTGCCAGCCTTTCCAGCGGAATTGCTGGTAAAATCCGGCCACATCACCACTGCAGCAAAAGCCGATAAAGTCGCTGTACCCTATTTCCATGTTCTCCCATTCCAGCGTATCCGGTGCGAAATAAAACACACTGCCTATGCCTTCATTGGTCGCCAGGCCGCCGTTGTTGATGGCGAAGAAGCCACCGAGTACATCATCGGCAATTAATAAAAAAGAAGGCTGCTCGCCACTTTGTGTATATGATTTGCCATCGTTCCATGCCGGTAAACTGCGGTCCAGCTTTTCGTGACCCGAGCCCAATACCCTGATCCAGCCATGATCTACCAGCAGCCCTCCGGTTTCATAAATGATGGCGCCCATAGGAGAGCGGGTCGTTACCTGGGTTTGATATAAGGCTTCTTCCGCACGGGCACTATCTTTAGGTAGTATTTCTACGGGGTTACTACCTTTTTTAATCCAGCCTTGTACCAGTTCCCAGCCGGGTTCTGTTGTATTGATCAGTTCTTGCAGAGGTCTCATTTTATGAATTTGTGCATTTACAATGTAGGGGCAAATAAACAATGCGCTGATAGCAGCGTAGATGTATCGTTTCATGCGATTTGATTAAAACGTATGGCTGCAAAGTAAAAGAAAAAGCGGGTAAACCGGAACGATTTACCCGCTTTCAGACTTGATAAAGTATCTATTGTTTTTTAATAAGGTCTTTTAAAGCGTTGATTTCTTTCTGTTGTTGAATAAGATAAAGCGTTAGTTCTTCTACTTTTTGCAGCAATAATTTATTCATTTCACCTACGTCCACCCCATTTTCTTTTACTTCTGCGGCAGACGGGATTTCAGGAAGATGTCCATTATTTTGAATGAAATTTTCAACTTCCTGCAGGTTGGGTAGTTTATAATCCTTGTGAAATACAAAATCTGCCCAGTTGGCTTGCTGTGTGACTTTGATGCGTCTGGCGCCCAGCGTACCTTCTACCGCGAGTTTGTAAGCGTTGGGTGTCAACGTACCAATGCCGATGTTACCGCTGTTGGTGATCGCCATGTGAACTCGTGCCGGTAGATTTACCGTATCGGCATCTGTAGCAAAGAAGCAGAGTACAGAATCACCGGTAGCGCCGATCCCAAATTTTCGGGTGCCAGCGTCGAGTTCAAGGGATTGTGCTTTGCCCAGTTTGATCGCCTTGGCCCAGCCGTTTGAGGTCCAACCGGGGCCATTGGCTATTTCCAGTTTAGCGGTAGGCGTGGAAGTACCCATACCAACATTGCCGGAAAAATAATTAAAACCGCCAATGAAATAAGTACTGCCACTATAGGTGGAGCCGGAACCGTTTACATAGTTGTCGATGGCGGTTCTGAAGTTGTGGGCAACGCTTGTTCCCGGCTCTATATATGGGAGTGCTCGCGAGGGGGTGCCATCATACACGAATACTTTGTCATTATAGCGGGAGCTATAATTATAGGAGGTATTGCCTCGCAACCAAATGATAATTGATTTAATAACATTACCTGCCGTGGCATCTCTCCAACCAGCCACGAATTTGTCATAGGGAGATGACGTCAAAAAATTATATTGACGGATGTCTGCATCAATAAACTTAGAACCATTGCCCCAGTTAGTCGTATGATACCTGAAAGTGGCGATAATGGAGCCCCGGTAGTTGCCGTCAAGATGTATGCTGGATCGCCCTATTTGAAGTTCCGAAGCTTCCGATTGATCATAAGCGGAGTCTGTAAACACGACCGGGTAAAATTTGTCAATGTCGCCATATACGGTAAAGACTCCCTTTACCTGGGCCTGGCTTTTGAAGCTAACAATACATAATAATGAGGCCAGAAGGAGGCCGGTTAACTGGATGAATTTCATAAGTATTATAGGTTTTGAAGCGCGAAAATAAGCCGTCTTTTTCAATAATTAAATAACATCTTTATTACACAACAGGCATCATATAAAAACGCAGCGGGCAAATCAATTGATTCATCCGCTGCGTTAAATAATATATTGTCAATCTATATCTCTCCTTTCTTGAGCTGCTTCACCGCATAATCCACTGCTCTCGCTGTCAGCGCCATATAGGTCAGTGATGGGTTCTGCGTGGAGGTAGACGTCATGCAGGCGCCATCCGTTACAAACACGTTGGTGCAGGCATGCAGCTGGTTCCATTTATTGAGCATAGACGTTTTAGGATCCAGTCCCATGCGTACCCCGCCCATTTCGTGGATGTCCAGTCCCGGCGCCTGTTTGGAGTCGCCGGTGCTGATATTGGTGAAACCTGCTTTGGTATACATTTCTGTCATTTGCTCAAAGAAGTCTTTGATCATTTTTTCGTCGTTATCGTCGTAGTCTACATCCACATTGATTTGGGGAATACCCCATTCATCTTTGCGGTTTTTATCCAGACTAACGGTGCTTTTCTCTTTAGGGATGGTTTCACCCATCATATGAGAGCCTACGTACCAGGTGTCGTTCGGTTGACTGTTAAACAGCTGATCTTTCAGGCTTTTACCAAATCCGTTGGTATCAGTGTGCGTGCCTCTGCCACCGGAAAATCCTGCTGCGTAGCCACGGAGGAAATCTGTTTCCTGTTTCATGACGTTACGGAAGCGGGGGAGGTAGGCGCTGGTAGGCCGGCGGCCATCGGTGGTGGAGTCTTTGAAGCCTTCATACTGACCGGAAATATGTGCGCGGTAGTTATGGAAAGCGAAGTATTTACCCAGTACGCCGCTGTCGTTACCTAACCCGTTAGGGAAGCGGTGAGAGGTGGAGTTGAGTAATATTAAGTTGGTATTAACAGCCGCCGCATTCACGAAAATAACGTTGGCGTAATACTCCATCATTTCTTTGGTATTGGTATCTACTACGCGTACGCCGGTTGCCTTTCCTTTTTGTTCATCGTAGATGATGGAATGTACTACGGAGAAAGGACGGAGCGTTAAATTCCCGGTTTTTTCTGCCCATGGAAGGGTAGAGGAGTTGCTGCTGAAATAGCCGCCAAACGGGCATCCGCGTTGGCAAAGATCTCTTTTCTGACATTGCCCCCGGCCTTGATCCAGGTGTACCTGTTGTGGTTGTGTTAAGTGCGCACAGCGGGCGTAAATAACGTGCCTGTCTTTATAGTTGGCTTTTACAAAATCTTTAAAATAATTCTCTACACAGGTCAGTTCCATGGGTGGCAGAAATTCACCATCCGGGAGATGAGCGATGCCGTCTTTATTGCCGGAGATACCCACGAACTTTTCTACATAGCTATACCAGGGCTCGATGTCTTTATAGCGGATAGGCCAGTCGGTGGCAAATCCATCTCTTGCAGGGCCTTCGAAGTCGAAGTCGCTCCAGCGCTGTGTTTGTCTTGCCCACATCAGTGATTTACCGCCTACCTGGTATCCACGGATCCAGTCAAATGGTTTGGGCTGGCCATAAGGATGATCATTGTCTTTCACAAAAAAGTGCATGGCATCTTCCTTATAAGCATAACAACGGCTGATCACCGGATTAGCAGCTTTAATGTCCTGCGGTATTTGTCCGCGGTGCGGAAACTCCCAGGGGAACTGACTGGTAGTAGGATAATCTTTTAAATGTTTCACGTCACGGCCTCTTTCGAGCACCAGTGTTTTCAATCCCTTCTCTGTAAATTCTTTTGCTGCCCATCCGCCGCTGATACCGGAACCAATTACGATGGCATCAAATGTGCGGTTTTGCAGACTGGTATTATTAGTACTCATTTTAGTAATAGTTAGGCAATCTTCCGGGTTATGGGTTTAAGTGGCACACATCCTTTGAAACGCGCTGGTACCAGCTCGTATACGTTTACGTTTGTCAGGAAATATTTGGAGCTGGTATAAGCTTGTATGGTCAGGTGTTTCGTGGTTCTGTAGAAGAAGGAAACATCGTCTTTGTTATTCCAGCCGGCTTCCATGGTAGTGAGCAATGCTTCTCTTTGTGCCACCGTGCTTTCCAGGAAAGATTTTCCGTTGAGTTTTTTACTGGCTTGTTCAAATGCTTTCAGTCCACTCAGCCATTGGTCCTGCTCTTCTTTTTTGTAGCAGTCGTCCATCATGATCAGGGTAAACAAGTGAGCCGAAAGTGCTTTGGCGCCGGGTGTAGTAGTGGCAGGGATAATGGTATCCACGAGTTCGGCCAGCATCTTTTCCTGGTCCCCATCTACGGAAATATGCTTTAACGTTAAGGACGCCCTGCTGGTATGTTGCAGGCAGGCGGGCAACAATGCCATACCAGCCGATACGTACAGCAACTGCTTGATCGCGGATCTTCTGTTCACTGCCATTGATATGAATTTTGTAAAGTAAAACGGGAAATTATCAACATGTATTTAAATCTCTAATGTTTGCAAAAACGTTTTTTTACTGATTTCTAACGTGAAAAACAGCTTAAATATAGGAGAATCCCGGATTTTTTACAAAGATTATTATAAGAATAGTCCTGCATCTATGTTTCAGTAAAAATATTTTTTTAAACTCTCTTGCATTTATTCGACTAGTTTTATATATTTGTCTTAAGCATTCAAACTTGTTATTTGACTTCTACCTATAGTCACTATTTGAGTACCATTTAAAACACATCAACCAAAATCGATAGAGCCTTTAAATCTACCGCCAGATTGAATTGCCGCCTGCAAGGGCAATTATTATTTAGCACGCTGGATTTTATTATTTAAAAACTGATTGAATACCCGAACGGACATCTTGTTAACACATGACCGTGATTGCTATGACTGCTTATGTACAACATAGGTGCTACATAGATTCCGTGAAAGGGATTTTATTGGTATAATAATGATATTGTTAACATAGGAAGGGCGCAAGCCTTGTCCTGTCAATATCCTGCGTTTTTGCGAGAGAACACTACAACTGAACCAAAATCTGAACCATGGGGAAACACCCACCGTAAAGCTGTACGCATGAGCCAACGCCAAACAATAGGCCGGTTATTTTCGGGAAACTGGAATGATTGTCTTTGTGACGATTAATTTTCAGCTGCCCGGTATTCAATGATGAAACGATTAAACCAACATTGTAGCACGCGTAACTAACAACCGTTACAGCGTCAACGGGAGTGCTATGTCCATACACATAGCGACAGCACCAAACAGGCAGGCGATGCCTGGTATATCCCCGTGCGGTATAGTACCGCTTTCAGACGCTTTTTTGAATTGAAAGAATGCCAAAATCTGAATCAAACATCTATACTCTAAATCTAAAAACTGCACTCATGAAAAGAATTGTATCATTCTGCTGTATGCTGATGCTTTTCGGGTTGTTCGCTACCGGACAAACCCGAACTGTGATCGGGCATGTACTGGATGAAAGTGGCGCCCCCATAGGATTTGCCACTATCCAGATTAAAGGTACGGTCACCGGAACCATGTCTAACGCAAAAGGTGATTTTGAAATTCATGTGAAAGGAAATGGTATCCTCGTGATATCCTCTATCGGTTATCTTTCGAAAGAAATTGCTGTTACAGGACAGAATGAAGTAACGGCAAAACTCACGGCGTCTGCCAAATCAATTGATGAAATTGTGGTAACAGCGGGAGGTATCGCCAGCAGAAAGAAAGAGCTGGGCTATGCCAACACGGTGATCAAAAGCGATGCACTGGTAGCTGCTAAACCAACTAACATTGCCGGTGGCCTGCAAGGTAAAGTAGCTGGCCTCATGATCAGTGGAACCGGCGGTGGTGTGAATCCTAACTACCGTGTCATCCTGAGAGGACAACGTTCTTTAACAGGTAACAACCAGGCGCTGATCGTGCTGGATAACATGATCGTTGGTAATGATATGCTCGGCTACCTGAATCCGGAAGATGTGGAAACGGTAACGGTACTGAATGGCGCCGGAGCAGCTGCCCTATACGGATCACAGGCATCCAATGGCGCGGTAATTGTTACTACCAAAAAAGGGAAGAGAGGCGTAACGGCAGTTGCTGTTTCTCAAACAACCACCGTTGAACAGGTGGCCTTTTTTCCTAAAATTCAAACAAAATTCGGCGCCGGCGGTACGGCTTATGGCACGGATGAAAATGGCAACGCGCCTTTTTCCTATCTCGAAAACCAATCTTATGGCCCTGCATTTGACGGCATAAAAAGACCACTGGGACCCGCATTGGAAGACGGTTCACAGGATTCTGCCTACTACCAGTATAATGATGGTCACAACAAGTTTTGGGTAAAAGGTCTGACTAGTCAGACAGATTTTTCTATGACCAACGGAGATGAAAAATCTACCTTTTATTTATCCGGACAATACCTCACCACAAAAGGAACTACCCCGGATGATAAATATAACCGTGGTACGGTACGTATCAACGGCACAAGAAAGATAGGTAACACCATTAATATTACCTACAATACCGACTACGTACAGAATAAATACGACATCACTAATGCCACCGCTGCCATGTATGCCAACATGCTGAACATGCCCAGCAACGTGGATATCACCAAATACAGCGAGTGGAAAACAAATAAATTCGCCAATCCCAATGGCTTCTATAATCCCTGGTACCTGAATCCATATTTCAGCAAAGATAATTTCAGGTCTGATCAGAAAAATAACTATCTCACCGCAAACGTAGAATTGAAATTTACGCCGCTCGATGGACTCGACTTCGTGGCACGCCAGGGAATTGTGGCCAAGAACTACAACAGTAAAAACAGCAGTGGCGGATTTACGTATACCGAATTTGCGAAGCATACAGACGCCAGTTCCAAAGCCGATATCGCGGCAGGTGTGGTAGACAACAGCAGCTCCAAAACGCAGTTTCTCACCGACCTCTTTGCGCAATACATGAAGAAAGTAGGCCGTTTCGAAGTTAAATTGCTGGGCGGCGGCCAGTGGCGTCAGGATCAGTCGAAATATGTAACCAACGCCGCCAACGGATTGGTAGTGCCGGGTTTGTTTAACGTCAGCAATGGCGTAGGTACACCGGTTGTAAGTGAAGCCAATTATAAAGCCAGACAAATGGGCGCTTACGGAAGTGCTACTATCGGGTTCGACAACTACCTGTTCCTGCACGTAACCGGCAGAAACGACTGGGTATCGACTTTATCTGCTGCTAACCGCTCCTTCTTTTATCCCTCAGTAGATCTGTCATTCATAGCTACGGATGCCATCAGTGCCTTGCAGGGTAGTAAGACACTCAGTTACCTGAAACTAAGAGCAGGCTGGTCTAAAGTAGGCCAGGTAAACCTGGGAGACAGCTACGACTTCGGCGCCTATCAGCTGGAGCCTACCATCAGCGGAAAATCTTTCGGCTTCCCTTATGGTAACCTTGCCGGCTATACGATAGATAATACCCTTGTATCAAAAGACCTGAGACCCGAAATTACCAAGGGTTACGAAGCAGGCTTCGACCTGAATATGTTCGATAACCGCCTGATTTCTACCCTTACCTGGTTCAGTACCAAAACGGATGATCAGACCGTAAATACCCGTATATCATATGCGACTGGTTATAGCGTGCTGAGAACCAACACCGGTCAAACACAAAGTAAAGGACTGGAAGTAACAGCGCACGTAATACCGATAAGAACAAAAGACTGGCAGGTAACCGTTGGTGGTAACTATAGTGGACTGGATAATAAAGTGAATTTTATTAATAGTGCTTTACCAAGACTGGCACTGGCTACTTATGGTGCAGACGGACCTGGGTCCTATGCTGTACCCGGACAAACATTCCCGGTTATTATGGGATTTGATTACAACCGTACCCCGGATGGCAAAGTCATTGTAGATGGCAATACAGGTCTGCCTACTAAATCTGATACCATTTCCATTCTCGGAAACGCTACTCCTGCACGTCGTATCAGTCTGGATGCACAGGTGAGATACAAACATTTTACATTTAGTGTATTGTTTGAACACCGCGGTGGCTACCAGGTATACAACGCCATGGGACCTGAATTGGATTGGGCTGGAACCGGCTACAGAACGGCGATGTTTAATCGCGAAAGATTCCTGTTCCCTAATTCAGTGATCGCTGATCCGGCCGCTCCCGGCAAATATGTAACGAATACAAATGTTACCGTGAAAAATGGTAATGGTAATAATGGTTTCTGGACAGATGGTATCAACAGGGAAGTAACCTCCAACTATGTTACCTCCGGTGATTTCTGGAAGTTAAGAGAAATCTCCCTCTCTTATGAGGTGCCAACTGAATTCCTGAAAAAAACACACTTCATCAAAGGATTAACTGTCAGCGTGCAGGGACGTAACCTGTTCCTCTGGATGGCGAAAGACAACTATTACACCGATCCGGAATATAGTGATGCTGGTAACGATAGTAATGCGATTGGTCTTACCGGTTTGGGACAAACACCTCCTTCCCGTTACTATGGAGCCACATTATCTGCGAAGTTTTAAAAAATGATGAAGAGCTAATAAAATTATTTGCCATGAGAAAACTGAATCTTATCATATTTACAGGGTTGATAGTACTGGGCACTTCGTGTAAAAAGTACCTGGATATTAATACCGATCCAAACCGTGCCCTGGCTTCTTCAGCTACTGCTGAACTGCTCCTGCCACAGGCGCTGACTGCTACTGCAGCAGACCTGAATCAATTCAACTCTTACGGAATGCAGTTAGCCGGTTATGGCGCCAACGCCGGTGGTTTTGGCGCATTTGGACAAGCCATTTCCTATAATTTCTCGTCTACTTACTATACTGGTTTGTGGAATTCGACCTACGACAACCTGGAGGATTATTATGCGATCATCAGTAAGTCCAAAACAGAACCTACTTACAAGTATTTTGAGGCAGTTGGAAGGATCATGCTGGCGCACAATTACCAATTGCTCGTAGATACTTATAATGATGTGCCTTATGTAGATGCGTTACAGGGAGCCGATAACCTGACGCCTGCCTATACAGATGCGAAGGCGGTCTATAAAGACATTGCCGCGCAACTGGACACGGCGATTAATCTCATTAACGAAGGAAACAACACGGTTGCTGTTAAGCAGCTGGGATCTTCTGATGTGCTTTTTGGCGGAGATCTTACCAAATGGAAACAATTTGCCAACACCCTTAAGTTACGGATCATCTTGCGTGCAGGTGGTAAAGTTACTTTTCTGAACACCACTTTCAGTGCAGATGGTTTCCTCACCGGTGACGCGCAGGTAAACCCTGGTTACGTGAGGGATAACGGAAAACAGAACCCTAAATGGGAGAGTTGGGCCTATACCTATACCGGCACCGATGCTACGAAATCCTGGATACCCAGTACTTTTGTTTTCGGCTTTTATAACGGTGTAAAATTATCAGATCCCTACAGAGGAGGTAACGTATATTACCAGTTCCCTTCGAAAACGGCCACAAACAGGCTTGGTGTGGAGAATAATGATGTACCACCCAGTGTTTCCGGTAATTTCTGGTATACAGCAGTGGGAAAAAATCCCGGCACTGCCAGGAGTGGTTCTTCCACACCGGATACCACCGGTGTGTTAAAGGGCCCCGGCGCGGCATTCCCTGTCCTTACTGCTGCTGAAAGTTATTTCCTGCAGGCCGAGGCTGTAGTGAGGGGCGTTATTCCTGCTGGTGATGCCACCACATTGTTTAATAAGGGGATCGCAGCCTCTTTCACTTATTTATATACAATGGCCGACGGTACCACTATCATGGGGAATCCGACGGCTGATGTAGTGAGCTACCAGGACGACAACGAAACCAGTCCCCTGGTAAATTTTGCACTGGCTGCCAGCACAGAACAAAAAATAGAAGCCATTATCACACAGAAATATATCGCACTGAATTTTGTCAATAGTCAGGAAGCATGGAATGAATACAGACGTACGCATTACCCCAGGAGCAGTGGTGCTGCCAGTGCTGACGGTTACGCAACATTCTCGTCGTCTGTGTCTGAAAGTACCCGCCCCGACAGGCTGCCTACCCGTTTGTTATATCCTTCCTCTGAAGGAGCTTATAATACGGCCAACATGCCCAGAGGGATTAGTCCTTTTACTTCCCTGATTTTTTGGGCTTTATGATCAATTTAAAATCTGTGATATGAAACAACTTAAGATAAGTACACTATTCTTCTCTGTATTCCTGTTGTCCGGTCTTACTTCCTGCCTGAAAAGCAATGATGATAAGATGGGACTGGATATAAGTAAGTCCGGTAATATTGTTGAATTTGCCAATACGGGTGATAACGTAGCGGTGGCTGCTTCCACCTATCCCAGGTTCACTTCAGATCTGGGGGTGGTAAATGTTGGCGATACGGTTTTCTTTAACGTCAACGTTAGTTACTCCGGCTCTGATGATGCGCCGGAAGATATTACCGTCAGCCTGGCACTTGATCCGGCGGCATTAACACTTTTCAATGACCAGAATGAAACAGATTATGTGGCGCCTCCGGCAGATCTGTTCAAATTGCCTGCTACAGTAATCATTAAAAAAGGCACACGTAAAACGCAGGTAAAAGTGGGTATTGTCAACAATGCCAGTTTTGATTTTAATGTGAACTATGCCTTGCCGCTGCAAATCAGCAGTGCCTCCAAAGGTACCATCAGCGGTAATTTTGGTAAAGCCATGTATTCCTTTTCTGCCCGTAACAAGTATGATGGCATATATACGATGTCGGCTACTGCCCCAATGGTAGATGCAGCGAGTGCCACACTTACCGGTTATTACCCGCTTAAAATGCACCTGATCACTTATAGTGGTAACTCCGTGGCGCTGTATGATGCTGAGGGGAATGCTGCCAAAACCTATGGTCACCCCATATGGAGTGTAACAGTACCATCCTACTATGGTAGTTTCAGTCCCGTATTCTTTTTTGATAACAATGGTAACGTTATCGGCGTCACAAATTATTATGGTCAGGAATCCGGTGGCAACAAACGGTCTGCCGCATTGGATCCTACCGGGGTTAATAAAATCGTCTTTAAAGGAGATGGTAAAGTGGACTACTTCGAAGTGAGTTATGTCATGCAGCAGAGTGTGTCCACCCCGTTCGCAATAAGGACTCGTTTCCATGAAAAGTTTACCTATCTGGGCGGAAGGTAGATTTAGATGTATGAGTGATGAATGAAATATACCGCAATGAGGAAGGTTTGCAGGACCGGAATCATTGTGGTTATTTCATTTTAAGACGTATTACGCCGGCTTCTTAACAGCATCCGCTAATATACCAATCGGAATAAAGAAAAAACTGCTGATAGGTGCTGTGGTAAAACAGGTCATGACATATTGCCCGTCACTTGCATTATGTGACTTTAGGTTGGCATGAACGTAAAAGACCAGTGGGTTGATGATGAAATAAAGTGTGCCCATAATGAGTAAAAGCTTCAACCGGCTGTATGGTTCCTCAGGCGGCGTAGTGGACCGGAGTAATAGCAGCGCCGGGATCAGTGCCAACAGGAAAATTATCAACAACATAGCACTGGTTAACAGTTCTACATTACTGTAAGGATCATTGGAGACTATTTTAGAAGCCAGTTTTTCTACAATTACACCGGGCATTATAGCCATTATAGGTACAATCATGGTAGCACAAAGCAGGAGGGTGACCACTGTAAAAATTGATCCTATAATTAATCCATTTGGCCGTTTATTTATCTCCATAGGTATAGTTGAATAAAATATTATTTCACCCCTTTTTCCGGGTTCCACCAACCTTTTTCTTTCCTTATAAACAATATCTGCCCGATATGATATGCATTATGTGCATTGATATGAGCAATGGTGGAATACTGGGAAGATAATGTTTTTTCATCTGCCTGCTCAATGGCCTGTTCCCAGGCGGTCAGCACACTGTCTATTCTTTTTACGGTGCCATCCCACGCGGCCTGTGTAGCGGGCGAAAAGGTGGCGTCATTATCACCATTGAAAGGTGGCGTCTTATGCCCTTTGAACTTTTCGAGCTGGTCCAGGTCCCAGAAAATGAGGTGGTTTACCAGCTGCGCAATAGAGTGATTACCACTGTTGTCTTTCCAGTTGGCCTGCTCGGGTGTTAGTCCTTCTATGGCCGTGTTTACCGGCACAAACCAATCGGCTTTGTTATGCGTGGTTTTTAACTGTTCCAGCAGAATAGCTTTGGTGGTTGTCTGGCTGTAGCAGCAGTAGCTTAATAACAGTAACGGGAGTACGAAATATTTTCTCATAGCAATTAAGTTGGGGAGTTGATTAAATATACTTACTTTTTCAATGCGGCTGTTACCAGAAAGGATAGCCGGTTGTAGGGAGATGGGAACGCGATGGGCGACCAAGTGTAAAATAGTAAACCTATATGACCAGCATAAGGAGATGCCCCTTTTTTAAAAGATATCCGGGAGAAGTGACCTGTTTACCACGGCAGGATGATTTGATCTCTAAAAAAATGTTTACTTTTGAAAAAAAATTTCGTTTACATTATTTACTATGAAAACAGACTCATTAGCCAATAAAGTATATGTAGAACTGCGCCGGAAGATACTTTCCAACCAACTGGTGCCGGGCGTCAGACTAAAAGAAGACGTATGGGCCAAGAAGATGGAGGTGAGCAGAATGGCCGTAAGAGAGGCACTTACCCGCCTGCTGGGAGAGAACCTGGTGGTATTTGGGGAGAAAGGCGGCTACTTTGTCAAGTCCATGAACGCAGACGACATCAGGCAGATCAGACAGCTGAGAGAACTGCTGGAACTGGGCGCCCTTCGCCTGGCCATACAGCGTTGCGAACCAGAACATATACAGGCCCTGGAAAAGATCTGCGATGATTTTACCAGTATGGTGCAGAATGGCTACCTCGGCGGCGCCTGCGAAGCAGATGTGAAGTTTCATGAAACCCTCATTGCCAGCGCAGGTAACGATAAACTCATGGAGCTGTATCAATTCAGTAATATCCCCCTGTTTCATATGAAACTCGGTAAGATGCTGCAACAAATGGACGACTACGCACAAACCGATGCGGAACACCGGCAGATCCTTACCGCCCTCAAAAATAAAGACCTTAAACTCGCAGAAGAAGCACTGGTAAAGCATCTGGTACGCGGAGAACTCACCACCCTGGAAGTAGAATAACCCCTCATTCGCCCTTGCCCCGGGAGACGAAATAATTTTATCTCCGAAATTTGCAAAAACATTTTTTTGTTTACAAAATAAATATATATTTGTAAACATAATCAACGCGCATAGCATAGAACGATCATAGTGAAGAAAGCGTGCGTGAGGTGAATGCTAACTTGACAATCCATGGATTTCCGGCACAACCGGTATATGACAGCCATTTATCGCTGAACGTTATACCTGTGCCCCGCCAGCAATAGAAAGAATGCACACCCGTTGATTTGCCCTCCATATAAAAAGTAAAATGTAAACAAAGATAGCAGCGCACTGTAGGAGTGTGTTGCTCACGTAGAAAAACGGTCGGTAAACCTCCATGTTTGCCGGCGCTAAACGCAGAAAAACGAATACACCTTTATCAACAAGGTGAATGGCACACAACAAGGAGGAAAGCATGAAACTAAAGCTGACGGCTACACGCTGATAGCTATCAGGTATGCTCATCCCTGATTCGAAAGAAATTTATCTAAACATTTTATCTAACCAACGCATTATGAAAGGGAAACATCTCTACCTATTCACATGGCTGCTTACAATCGCCATCTCATTCTGCAAGCCACAGCAGGCGTTTGCACAAGAGACCCGGGAGATTAAAGGAACGGTACTCGATGGTCAGACGCAAACTGCGCTTCCCGGCGTGACTGTACTCGTTAAAGGCACTAAAAGTGGTGTAGCAACCGACAGCAAAGGACAATTTTCTATCCGTGCCACGGCAACGGATATACTCGTTTTCTCTTTTATGGGATATGATAAAACAGAACAATCTGTTGGCAACAATCCGCATATCTCCATCTATCTCCAGCCAGCTAAAACAACATTAAATGAAACAGTAGTCATTGGTTATGGTGTGGTGAAAAAAACATCCGTTACCGCTTCTGTTTCTAAAGTAGAAAACACCAACCTGGACCAGATGCCGGCCGGTCGCCCGGAGGCTGCACTGGTAGGTCGTTTGGCCGGGGTTAATATTTCACAAACCAGAGGCACCGCCGGCAGCGCGCCCTTGATCCGTATCCGCGGCGCAGGATCTATCAGCGCCGGCAACGATCCGCTCATCGTAATAGATGGTATCCCGGGCGGCAACCTCGGTAGCATCAATATGAACGATGTACAATCCATAGAAGTACTGAAAGATGCTTCCTCCGCTGCCATCTATGGCTCCCGTGCCGCCGGTGGTGTCATTCTCGTAACGATGAAGAAAGGCGTAGCCGGTAAAGCCAAATTTAACTTCAATGGATATGCCGGTTTGTCTAAAGCCATTGTACACGACGACTGGCTCACCGGGCAGGAATATTATGACTACGCGGTAAAATATCAGAACAGGGAATTTGCCTGGGCAGGTGGAGATGTATCTATCCCGGTATGGGGCGATCCAAGAAGACCCGCTACCTACCAGGTAAGTGATACCATCAAAAAAGGTACACCCGTGATCTGGCAGGATGCGGTGCTGTCTACCAAACCTATTCAGAGCTACAACCTCTCCGCCAGTGGTGGCACCGACAAGGTAAACTACTACGTATCCGGTACCTATAAAGATGAACAAGGTACCCTGCGCAATACCTGGTTTAAAACCTATGGTGTTAGAGCCAATGTAGACGTGAAAGCCAGCAAAGTGGTGAACATCGGATTTATGCTCAACCCTTCTTATTCCAAACGTCGCTTCAACTCTGTAGATATCGCCAACTTCTCCAAATATCCCAGCTTTGTGCAGGAACGCCGTGCAGACGGTACCTATCCAAAAGCCCGTGATTACTGGGGCGCCGTGGTGAGCGGTCAGCTCAATCCATTGGCCACACTCGATGGCACAGAATACTACGGATCTACCTTCGGTAATATCAGTGATATGTACCTGAAGCTGAACCTCGCCAAGGGCCTGTCTTTCAGATCCTCTTTCGGCACCAATATCGCCTACAATCAAACCGACCGTTTCCAGGCTTCCTGGGCCAATGGCGGCGGACAAAATTCAGGCGGTCAGGATAAGTCTTCTACCATTAACCTGATCAATGAAAACGTACTAAGCTATAACACTACCTTCAAAGGCGGACACGATCTCTCTGCTATTGCCGGTATGTCTTTCCAGCGTAACGATGGTGAATCTTCCAGCTACTCCGCTACGCCCGGGTCCTATAACAACGATATCATTCATACACTGAACAATGCGCTGATCAACCCGGCCGCTACCATCGTCAGCAAATCCAGCTGGGGCCTGGTATCTTACTTCAGCCGCGTAAACTACGCCTATAAGGATAAATACCTGTTGTCTGCTTCCATCAGAACAGACGGTAGTTCCCGTTTTGGTCCGGATAGCAAATGGGGTTACTTCCCTTCTGCTTCTGTGGCATGGAGAGTGAAACAGGAAAATTTCCTGAGAGACTTTAACGTGATCAGTGACCTGAAACTCCGCGCCAGCTACGGCGTAACCGGTAACTTTAACATCGGCGACTTTGCTTACCTCGGTAAAATGAAAGATGCCATTTACGCGCCTAACAATACCATCGCAAAAGGCCAGGCACAAGGCAACTATGGCAACCCTGAACTGAGCTGGGAAAAGACAAAAGGAATTGATCTGGGTATAGAACTGGGTGTGCTCGATAATCGCCTCAGCTTCGTATTTGATTACTACGATAAACATACCAACGACCTGTTGTATGAAGTAGGGGTGCCCGTTACCACCGGATTTACCAGCGGTTTAGCCAATATTGGACAGGTAAGTAATAAAGGTATTGAACTGGAAATCACGTCTAAAAATATCGTAGGTAAATTCAACTGGACCACCTCTTTCAACTTCTCTAAAAATAAGAACAGGGTAGAAGACCTCGGTGGCGTAAAAGAAAGAATTACCAACGACCAATTCGGTATGAGCTGGATCCTGAGAGTAGGAGAGCCGATGTTCTCATACTACGGTTACAAAACTGTGGGTGTATTGAAAGATGCCAACGACGTGGCGAACTCCCCGATACTGGCGGGTTCCAAACCAGGCAATCCAAAATTCCAGGATACCGATGGCAACAAAGTGATTAATGCAAACGATAAAATAATTCTCGGCAACTTCCAACCGAAAGCATTATTTGGAATGGTGAACAATTTTTCCTGGAACAGCTTCGATCTGAGCGTTGCTATCCAGGCTTCTCTTGGCGCTAAGATCTACAACTTCGAAAATGAGTATTACCAGGGTGCCCTGGTAGGCGGTATGCGCCGCTCCCTCGTAGAAACGCAGTGGTGGTCGCCCACAGACGCCGGCGATGGCAAAATGCCCGCCAGTGCCTTGAGCACACTGAGCTACCAGGCTGGTTCCGATGTATATATCGAAGACGCCTCTTTCCTGTCTGTTCGCAACGTAAACCTCGGCTACACCCTGCCGGCATCCCTGATGCAAAAACTGCGGGTCAACAGCTGCCGCGTATACTTCTCTGCCAGCAACCTGATCATGCTCACCAAGAAAGGATTTCACGGTTATAACCCTGAAGGATATACGAATGGTGAAATCAGTGGCATCAACAGCAAGCCCGGTTACAACACCGGCTCTGAACCACTGAACCGCGTATATGCACTGGGTTTCAACTTTAATTTTTAATCCGCAAAAGAAACAGAGATGAAAAAGACAATCATAGCCGTTCAGATGCTGCTTTTGCTGGGTGCTTCCAGCTGCACAGACAAGCTGCTGAACCTCAAACCGGATGATACTTTAACCACCGGCAACTTCTATAAAACATCCAACGATATCAACCAGGCAGCACTGGGAATATATAATAGTCTGCAGCAACGGAAACAGAACGACTACCTCCTCATGGAAGTTCCTTCCGATAACGCGTACATGTCTAATAACACGTCCGTAGCCGGCGCCAACGACATGGACCTGCTCACGGTAAACCAGGATAATAACATTGTAGGCGACTTCTGGGAAGCTACCTACACCGGCATAGGCAGGGCAAATGCCTTGTTGCAAAACATCGACAATCCCACTGATTACGCTGCCGGCATGAAAGATCAGTTTACCGGTGAGGCAAAGTTCATGCGGGCCTTGTTTTACTTCGACCTGGTTCGCCTGTTTGGTGGCGTACCGAAAGTCACTACTTCGCTGTCTATTTCTGAAGCGAAAAATATGCCCCGCGCTTCCGCCGACGATATTTATGCGCTGATCATCAGTGACCTGAAAGATGCGGCAGATAAACTGCCCGCACCCGCCGCCATTGCCAAAGGCAGGGCTTCCAAAGCCGCCGCACTCGGCATCCTGGGCAAAGTATATGTATATCGCAAAGACTGGGCAAACGCCAAAACCTGTTTCGAAAAAATCAATACCGACTACAGCTACAAGCTGGAACCCAACTTCGCTACACTCTGGAGCCTCGCTACAGAAGACAATAACGAAGTGATCTTCACCATGAAGTACATTGAGAATACCAGCGGACAAACCTTATCTACCAGCTACACGCCAAACGGTGGACTGCTGGGCATCGTAGACCGTGGTAATGAAATTGCGCTGCCTTCCTGGAGCCTCGATAAATTATATATCACGGGCGATAAACGCAAAGCAAATACCATCTCCGATATGTATGTGCCGGCAAATGGCGCCGCGGCTACCTGGTATCCTTATGTAAATAAATACGCAGTGAAGCATACCATCAACTCATCAGGACTGGATTTGCCGGTATTACGTTATGCAGATGTGGTACTGCTGTATGCAGAAACATTATACAATCTCGGCGACAAAGGCAACGCACTGATACAGCTCAACCGGGTGAGAGAACGGGCTTTCGGGGATGCTACACATAATTATATCGCCGCCGACATTGCGGCAGCAGATGCTTTCCTCGATAAATTATTGCTCGAAAGACAACTGGAACTGGCCTACGAAAATGAGCGCTGGATGGACCTGGTACGTACCGGTAAATTCCTCACCGTGATGACGAAAGAAGAACGGCTGTACAACAACGTGACCAATGTACCGATGACGGTAACACTGACGCCGAAAGCTTACATGGCATTGTTTCCCATTCCTAAAAGACAAATAGATCTGTATACCGCAGGCGTTTTACAACAAAACGACGGGTATTGATTTTAGTTGGCGTATGAAAAAATAAATAGTATGAAAAAAAGGTCCGGGATGTTATTGAAACTGATAGGCATATGCCTCGTGCTGCTGTGCAGTGGTATGGCATCCCGGGCCCAATTAATAAAGGGTACCAATGTAAAATCATTTGGTGCAAAAGCAGATGGAAAAACAGACGACATCATTGCCATACAGGCAGCCATTGATAAAGCAAAAAAACAAGGCAGCGGTAAAACGTTTATACCTGCAGGCCACTACCTCATTTCCAGGGCTATATGCCTGCCTTCAAACTTTACGCTCACCGCTAGTCCGGACGCGCATATCAGCCTGAAGCCCGGCGCTAATACCTATCTGCTGAGAAATGAAGACCTGGAGAATGGCAATAAAAATATTGTAGTAACAGGTGGGAAGTGGAACGGCAACGGTTACACGCAAACAAGGACCGTGCGTAATACCGTAGCCACGTCAGACTTCTGCTTTGGCTTCTTCTTTTATAAAGTAAAACAACTGGAAGTAGCAGCCATGCAAATAGACAGTACCCGCAGCTGGGGCATTGCCTACATGGAATGTGATACCGTGCATATCCATGATATTCATTTTCAGCAAAACCCTTTCCGCGATGCAGCCGGTACCAGCGCATTGATGAACAATGGCGATGGCGTAACAGGTGGTGGTAACCAGGTGCTGATTGAAAACATCTCCGGATTTACCAACGACGACCTGGTGGCTTTCGCCGCTGGCGGCGCCTGTTTTCAGGGAAAGATGGCGCCTTTTGCCGCATACGATTACAAAGATGTTACCGTTCGGAATATTTTTCCGCAATCCATTTACGACTCTATTCCTACCCTGAAAGCAGTGGCTTTTTACACGTTTGAAGGGAAGCGGGTATCCAATATTACGATCGATCATGTGCAGGGAAATACTGCCTGTGCCTCGGTTTTATTCTATAGTCTGTTTGATAAAGCGGGTACTTTTTCGAATGTGAAAGTATCCGATATCACAGGCGCCAATATCTATTCCCGTGCAGCACATCCCGGATTTCCAACGTTGTACGCCGTGATCAGCGTGAAGTATTCGATCATGGATCGGGTGAACTTCACCAACGTACAACGAACAGAAACCCGGTATATGAATCCACAGTTTTTATTCGATGAGCATACCGTCATCGATACACTAACGATTCAACACGTGGATATCAAACATAAAAACATCCAGGGCAACCTCTTTATGCAGGCGCAGGGCGCCGTGATAAAGAATAGTCTTATTTCAGATATACAAATAACCAATATAGACTAACAGCGCAAAATACGCTCGTGACTATTTTACCAAAAAATCTTAACAGTATCTCATTATGAACGCATGGCCCAAATCATCAGCGCTGTTGAAGAGCAACGAACAGTGGATACCCGGTGGTGTAGTATCGCTTAACCGGAAATCAGACCCCAATATTTGTTTCGAAAAAGGACAGGGAAGCCGGGTATGGGACCTGGAAGGCAATGAATATATTGACTACCAGGCTGGGTTTGCAGCGGCATTCCTGGGACATAACGATCCCGATGTGAATGAAGCGGTGAAGCAAACCCTGAGTGAAGCCACTTTACTCATGGGTGCTGGTCCTACTAACCTGGAAGGAACATTTGCCCGCCTGTTTTGTGAATGTGTGCCTTCGGCAGACAGTGTACAAATTACCACTACCGGTTCTGAGGCCACTTACCACGCACTGCGTATAGCCCGCGCCGTTACCGGTAAAGATCATATCATTGTAATGCAGGGTGGTTACAATGGCTGGCATAATGATGTTGCCTGCAACGTCATCAGTCAACTCAGCGATATAGGCGAAAGAGTGAGTCCCGGTGAATATCCATATGATTCTTTATCGGCAGGCATTCCTTCTCAACATAAATCATTGGTGCATATCGTTAACTTTAACGACATCGCCTCTGTGGAGTATATCCTGAAACGTTATCCGGTAGCGGGTATGTTGCTGGAACCTATTTTGCAGAATGTAGGGATTGTACAACCATTGCCCGGTTATCTGCAGTCCTTGCGGAAACTGGCAGATGACCACGGTTTCCTGCTCATTTTTGATGAAGTGAAAACAGGTTTTCGTCATGCACTGGGTGGCTATCAGCAGATTTGTGGTGTGCGCCCGGATCTCAGTACTTTCGGAAAAGCAGTGGCCAATGGTTATCCCATGGGCGTCATTGCCGGTAAAAAAGAATACCTCGATTATTTTGTACATCCGGAAAGAAGTAAAAGAGTGCTCATTGCAGGTACTTTCAACGCACATCCGCTAACGACTGCAGCGGCCATCGCCACACTGCGTAAGTTATCTGCCGGAGGCGTATATGAACATGTTAACAAACTGGGACAAATGCTGGAAGAGGGACTGAAAGATATTTTTTCTGCTACCGGCCGCCCATTTCATATAGCCCGCCAGGGATCTGCTTTCTGCGCATATTTCATGGATCATGCACCGGTAGATTTTCATGATATTGCCCAACACCACGATTTTGCTTTTGATAAAAATTACCGGCTAAAACTGATTGAGCAAGGCATCTTTAATTTTCCATTGCCAATTAAACAAGGAAGCATATCTTTCGCACATAGCGTAAAAGATATTGAAGAAACATTAGACAAAACCAAAATCGTAGTAGGACAGCTATGAAAATTACCGCAATAGAAACACAGGTATGTCATGCCCGGATGCGCAACTGGATCTTCATTAAGATAGTAACGGATCAGCCGGGATTATGGGGATGGGGAGAAGCCACGCTGGAATGGCATACACGCGCCGTAGCAGGCGCCGTAGAAGATATTTCCCAACTGCTGATCGGAGAAGATCCGCGCCGCATTGAACACCTGTGGCAGATGATGTACCGTCAGCATTTCTGGCATGGCAACGGTATTGTACGTGGTACCGCCATCAGCGGTATTGACATTGCCCTCTGGGATATTTTAGGAAAGATACATAACGTGCCTTGTCATGAACTCTGGGGCGGTCGGGTAAGAGATTATATCCGTTTATACTGTCACCTTGGTGGCGGAAAAATGGAAGACTTTTACGAAACCCGTCCGGATGATGCCGGCCGTTTCGGAGAACTTGCACAACGCGCCGTGGAAGATGGCTTTACCGCTTTCAAATCTATGGCCGTGCCGGAAACCATGCCACTGGAGGGTTTAAAGCCGATCCGTTATGCAGAGGCTTGTGTAAAAGCCATGCGTGATGCGGTAGGAGAAGACATCGATATCATGGTAGATTGCCATGCACGACCTAGTCCGCTCATGGGAATGCAGTTTGCCAAAGCACTGGAACCGTATGGACTTTATTTCTTTGAAGAGCCCTGCTGGCCGGAAACCATGGAAGATATTGCCCTCATACAGCGTGCGGTGAAAACGCCCATCGCCAGTGGAGAGCGGCTGGTAGGACTACATGCGTTCCGCGATCTGCTGGAAAAGCGGGCCGTGAGTGTGATTCAACCAGACATTACCCATTGCGGCGGATTGAGTGAAGCACGCCGCATTGCCACGCTGGCAGAAGCTTACCGGGTAGCAGTAGCACCACATAATCCACAGGGCCCCGTGAGTACGGCCGCTTCTATAGAGCTGGGTTTTGCTACACCGTCTTACAGTATCTGTGAAAGTGTACACAATGATGTACCCTGGAGAGATGAAGTGGTGAGCGAAGGATTTACCGTTGAGAAAAAAGGACGTATTGTACGACCCAATCATAAACCCGGATTGGGCATAGAAATCAACGAAGCGGAAGTGAAGAAACACCCGTTTCAGCAGGAAGTGTTACAGCGTACGTTTTACAAAGACGGCAGCGTAGGGGATTGGTAACAACATAAAACAGGACCGGCTATGAAAAAAATATTTGAACATAAAACAGTGCTGATCAGCGGAGGGCTGGGCGACATAGGACGTGCCGTGGCGCTGGCTTTCGCCGCAGAAGGCGCCAACGTAGCCATCGGCGACGTGCAGCCTGCGGCTAACGCGCAGGCCTTGCTGTCGGAACTCCGGCAGCTGTCGGTGGCATGTCACTACAACTGCGTGGATGTAGCCGATGCGGCGGCGGTAGATGCGTGGATAGCCGAAGCGGAAGCACAGCTGGGCATTGTTCATATGGTGGTAGCGAATGCGGCTACGGTAACGATTGCCGGTTTGTATAAAATAACTGCGGAGCAATGGACAAAAGAGTTGCGCGTAAACCTGGATGGCGCATTTTATGTGTCGAGGGCCGTGACCAGTCGTTTGCTGGCGCTGGAGCTGACCGGCAGCGTGGTATTTGTGGGTAGCTGGGCAGCGGAAGCGGTGCATGCCAACATTCCTGCTTACGCCGTATCCAAAGCCGGTATGCGGATGTTGTGTCAGTGTATGGCACTGGAACTGGCGCCGCACGGTATTATGGTTAATGAAATTGCGCCGGGTTATGTAGATGCTGGCGTGAGCCGGCAGGTATGGGATCAGTCGCCCGCCCTGCGGGAAGATGCCCGCAAAAAAGTACCGGTACAGGCATTGATTACACCCGCAGAAGTAGCGCTACAGGTGCTACGACTCTGCGATCCGGCCAATAAACATATCACCGGCAGCATCCTGTTGATGGATGGCGGTCTTTCATTAGTGAGGTAGTATTAAAGCATTTTTTCGCATGACGCAGCCAACATATGCACCATTCAAAGAGCCATCGTTTAAAGGATGGATCGGAATAGGGAGAGAAGATATTACACCGCCGGCAGGTATTTACGCCCGCAATTGGGGGGCTGCCAAACATGAAGTGGCGTCCGGGATACACCTGCCGTTTACACTGACGGCTGTCACATTTCAAAACGGAGAAGGGGAGTCGCCGCTGTTGCTGATCTCCGCTGATCTGGGCTGGTGGAAGAGCGCCGAGGATGAACGACAACTCCGGGAAGGTATCCTGCAGGCATTATCCCTGCAGCCTTTTCAGCTGATGTTTTGTTTAACGCATACACATGCGGGACCAAGTACCTTCACAGAAGATGTAAATAAGCCCGGTGGGCACCTGATTGCTCCTTACCTGGAACGTGTACAGCAAGCCGCGATTGCGGCGGCTAAAAATGCCCTTAAAACGGCAAAACATGCCACGCTCACCTGGCACTATGGTACCTGCGATCTGGCCAAAAACAGGGAGCTGCCGGAATTGGGTACCGACCGTATCATTACGGGATTGAACCCGGCTGCCGCGGCGGATAATACACTGCTGGTAGGAAGGATCACCGATGCGCAACAGGTGATTGGTACGATCGTCAATTATGCCTGTCATCCTACTACGCTGGGAGCAGATAATCAATTATTATCGCCTGATTATATTGGCGCTATGCGCGCATTGGTGGAAGCTGCCACCGGCGCTCCCTGTTTGTTTTTACAGGGCGCCTCCGGTGAACTGTCGCCCGCCGAACAATACAGCGGCGATACCAGCCTCGCGGATCAATATGGTCGTCAGCTGGGATTCGCGGTGCTCTCCACTTTGGAAGCGATGCTGCCGCCGGATCAGGCCCTTTTCTTCACCGGTGTGGTGGAGTCGGGCGCTTCGCTGGCCATGTGGAACAAAGGCGCTTATGCAGCCAACACCGTGGTGAAAGGAGAGATGACAGCGGTAGCACTGCCCCTGAAAGAACTGCCTTCGCTGGCAGAGATAGAAGCTGCCTGGGCTGCCTGTGAAGACCATGTAATAAAAGAAAGACTGTGGCGGCAGCGCGGTATCCGTAAAACCATTGGCGATGGCATTGTGTCTGAAATGCCGCTCTGGGTATGGCGCTTAGGCGATACCATCCTGGCCGGACAACCCAACGAAACCTATTCCGCTTTTCAACAGGAACTGCGTGCATTATTGTCGCCCGTGGCCGTAGTGGTGATGAACATTGTAAATGGCTATGCCGGTTACCTGCCTCCTGTGGAGGCGTATAGCCGTAAGAGTTATGCCGTATGGCAAACACCTTTTGCGCCCGGTGCACTTGAATTGCTGACGGCATCTGCTGCTGCTATTTCCCAACGATTGATCCTCTCGACATGAATCTGAACCTTACCGCTTTAGATGCTGTTATTTTCGGCGTTTACATATTAGGTGTCATCGGCCTTGGACTCTATGCTTCCCGCAGGGGCAAGCAAACCAAGCGCGATTACTTTCTGGCAGGAGATAAGCTTCCCTGGTGGATGATCGGTGGCAGCATCATTGCTGCCAACATCAGTAGTCATCACCTGGTGGGCGCCATGGGCGTGGCGTACAGCCGTGGCTTCGTGGCCATCGCTATGGAGTGGGGCGCTATCCTCATGGGCTTTAATGCACTGCTATGGATCTTTCTGCCGTTTTATATCCGCAATGGATTTTATACGGTCCCGGAATTTTTAGAGAAAAGATATGGGGCCGCCGCCAGAACCACCTACGCGGCACTCATCCTGCTCACCTACGTATTGGTAGAAATCAGCGCCGTACTTTACCTGGGCGCTTTGTCCCTGCACTCTTTACTGGGTATTTCTGTGATGACGAGTGTCATCATACTGGCCGTTATTACCGGGATCTATACGATAGCCGGTGGTTTACGGGCCGTTATCTGGACAGAAATGCTGCAGCTGGTAGTGCTGGTAATGGGTGGTATTGCGCTCACTATTGCTACCGTGAAAGCCGCTGGCGGCGTAACCGCCATCACTGATACGGTGAAAGACTGGGACCTCATCCTGCCTTCCAATGATCCTGATTTCCCCTGGACCATGTACCTGGGCGGCGTTTTATGTATCAGCGTTTTTTATTGTGCTACCAACCAGTTTATTGTACAACGGGTAATGGCCTCCAAAAATGAATGGCATGCCCGCATGGGGGTGGTATTTGGCGACTACCTCAAATTCCTGGTCCCTATTATCATTACGGTACCTGCCCTTGTGGCCCCTAAATTATTTCCGAACCTGGAAAAACCGGATCTGCTGTTTCCTACGCTGGTAGAGAAACTGCTGCCTTCCGGCCTGGTAGGATTAGTGATGGCTGGTTTAATTGCGGCCGTGATGTCGCATCTTTCCGGCGCCATTAATTCCTGCACCACCATTCTCACCGTAGATATTTACCTTCCTTATTTCCGTAAACAGGCAACGGAAGCACAGGCCGTACGCTTTGGCCGTATAGCCGGCGCCGTTATTATTATATTGGGTATCCTTTGTACCGGCTTATTCCTGAATCATTCCAATAAACCGGTCTTTTTATACCTCATGAATGCATACGGACTTTTTACGCCCGGTATTGCTGCCATGTTCCTGCTGGGTATTTTATGGAAACGGGCTACGCACGCCGGTGCGCTGGCCGCGGGCATCCTCACCATTCCCATGTCTATTGCCATGGAAATGATTTTTCCCACCATGCCTTTCTTTAACAGAACCGGTATAGTGTTCTGGAGTTGTATGGCACTCTGTGTGGGCGTGAGCCTGGTCACCAAACCTAAACCGGAAGCAGAACTGGCCGGACTGATATGGAATCGTGCGAGTCTGTCGTTGCCTCGGGAACAAAAAGCGCAACAACACGGCTGGCGTAATCCTACTATCTGGTGGGCAATTATTACAGCGATCGTTTTGTTTTTTTATATCCGTTTTGCGTAAGCAGAAAGCAGAAAGTAGAAAGCAAAAAGCTTATGGCTTTTGTCTGCCCGGAGGCTTTTTCGCTAAAAACTAATCGCTAAAAACTAATCGCTAAAAACTAATCGCTAAAAACTAATCGCTAAAAACTAATCGCTAAAAA
>NZ_DATCVJ010001008.1:0-3839 GCF_036566945.1 Chitinophaga sp.
AAATAGATATTCACTTGCAGCGGGAGTGACTTCATTTCTGCCTGCACCGACAGCGTATTACAAACTTCTTCAATGGCGGTACGTGGAGCAAATTTTTCCAGTTTGAGTGTAGGCGCCGCCGTTTCCATGCGCGTATAGTCAAGCACGTTATTCACTACCTGCAACAGCATATCGGCCGAATGTCGTATAGCCGATACCGTTTCCGGTGTTTTCCCCTGCTCCAGCAGGGCGGTATAACCGAGTATAGACTGCACCGGTGTGCGGATTTCATGGCTGATGGTGGCCGCGAAATCACTTTTCTGCTGTGCAAATTTTTCCGCCTGCTGTTTGGCGCGCAACAACGCCAGGTCATAACGATACAACCGGATAATGCCATATATAATAATACCGGCCATCAGCAGTATCAACGGGATTTCCCAGTAATTGTGTTTGTCGAGCTTGTAAAGCGATTGATCAATATCCTGCCCCAGTTGCAACCGCCGCTTATCCGTTTCGGCTAACATATTTTGTTTCAGGTCGGCCATGAGGTGCAGCAGCTCTGTAAACAATCGTTCATTGGCCACTACCAGCGCGTATTCTTTCTGTTTCAGGTTATTATGACTGGTAGTAGCATCCTTTATAAATTTGCTGTAGGCCTCCTGTATTTTCTGCAACTGCTCCCGCGTAAACGCTTTACCATTGGTATTTGTATCATACTGTACAATCTTCACCTGCCTGCTGGTTTGTTGCATACTGGGTTTGTTGCTGATGGCATCTTTGATCCGGCCAAACAACTTCTTTTTACCTTTGGTATGGGCCGTTTCGGTAGTGATCACGGTATCTGCCAGCCTTGGGGACTTTGTTAATTTTATGCTGCCTAACTGCTGCAGCGGCAGAGGCGTGGTACTGGTGTCCCATACCTGCGACAACTGTAATAGGGAATCTACGTATAGTCGTGTTTGTAAAAATAACTGCGATTTCCTGGCCTTATCTGCCAGCAATGCTTCCATATGCTTTTCACCTTGTCTGGATGCCACCGCACTGTCGAGGTGCGCGGTAATGCTGCTCAGCTGACTAACATAGGTATTCAAATAATTCCGGTCATAAGTGAGCGTATAGATACGAAAATTGTTGTCCGCTGCATATAATAACTGTACCGCCTGATCAATATGACCGGCATCTGTTTTGGTGGCAACAAGGTTTTTAACAACAATGCCTAACTGCTGGGATTCCCGTTTCCGTAAAAAGATGATCATAAAAAATGTCATGAGCACCAAAACCATAATCGTTAACACAGCATAGCGTACAAAAGTCTTTTTTTCCTGGATTTTATACATCGTTAGAGTATGAATGGATGTTGGCTTGCAGTCCTGCCGGACTGGTCACGAAAATAAGGATTTTATCCGGCGTAACTAATAGATAATCAATGTAAAACAATAAATATGGGTATATATATTCCACTGAATTCTATATGTATTTGTTTATTTAATACATTATATTTTTTTATCTATTAAAAGATTCATATCAGGTACTAATTGATAATATTTATAATATCTTTTTTACAGGGAAAGGTCAATGCAGATTTTTGTATTATTGTTGCGTTATAATATTTTTCCTCAATGCGCTACCTGAAAAACTGTTTTACTACCTGCCTGTTATTGTTTGTACTACTACCATTTTCGTATAGCCAATCCCTTTATCCGGATCCGCATTATAAATTTGTAGCAGGCCCCGGGGTATTACAGGATCGCAACTTTTACCTGTTTACCCTGCTGGAACGATTGCCAGGACTGCCTTTGCTGTTGGCGAAAGATAGCAGTATGACAGTGTTGCGGAATCAGTATAAACAGCGTATATCCCATCCCGTGAGCAGTGGAGAAAATGCCGCCGCTTTGTTGTTTTCAGATGCGAATATTCAACAGGTAAGTAATGCCCTTACCCGGCTGTTGCAGCAAAACCCGGCGCCCTTCGTTCGCCTGTTGCGTGAAATGCGTGGCAGTGGCCTGTTTGAGCTATATGCCCGCGAAAGTGACCGGGACTTACTTACCGCTGCCTGGAAAGATGCCGCCCAGGGGGTGAACTATATCATCAATGCCTATACGAATGGCAAAGGCCTGCGGTATCCGGTCATTGATTCTTCCCTTTTTTATGTACAGTCACCGGATTATAAAGCCGGCGTACGGCATTTGCTGGAGCAGGCAGGGGAGAAGGACAGGCAGGCAGACTTGTTTTTTCAGCCATCGCTGCAGTTTGCACTTGGATTACTCACCCTCAGCCACCGGGAAGAGGCGGTTCGCTATGAGCCAATGTCGGCCACTAACGGCGACGCCTATGGGCAAATAAAGAAAACAGACTGGCGCAAATATCCTTATCCCGCCATGCTGATCCTGGGAGCCAGCCCGGTGGCCAAAGAAGTACTCAGCGAAACCGGGAAAAGCCGTTGCCGCATCGGCGCCGGTTTATACCAGAAAGGACTGGCACCTTTTATTATAGTGTCCGGTGGTCACGTACGACCAGTAGGCACACCCTATTCCGAAGCCGTGGAAATGAAAAAGTACCTGGTCAACGAACTGAAAATACCGGCTGCCGCTGTGATGGTTGATCCCTATGCGCGGCATACCACCACCAATATACGTAATGCCATACGCATCGCCTGGAGAAGCGGTATCCCGGTCAATAAACGGATGTTGTGCGTATCGGATGCCATGCACCTGGTATATGTAAGCAGCCCCTTGTTTAAACAACGCTGTATGACCGAGTTGGGTTATATGCCTGCGGCAGACATCGTACAAACAGATCTTTATTATTTGTCGTTCTTACCAGACCTCCGTTCCCTGCAAGTCAATCCTTTTGACCCATTGGATCCATGATACACAATATTTTGTTCAGATATTCGTCTTCCTTATAAACCTTACAACACTTAATTATGTCTGATTTATCTATCCAGCCCTTGTATACGATCCTCGGAGCAGGAGGTATCATCGCCAATGAACTCGCCGCTGAGCTGGTGAAGCATAACAAGCGCGTTCGCCTCGTTAGCCGCACACCCAAATCGGTGGCCGGCATTACCGACCTGGTACCCGCCGACATCACCAATTCCGAACAAACAAAAAATGCCGTGCAGGGGAGTCACGTTGTTTTCCTGACCGCAGGTTTAAAATATGATCACAAAGTATGGGGCGACGCCTGGCCAAAGATCATGACCAACGTGATCAATGCCTGCAAAGAAGCTGGCGCCAGGTTAATATTCTTCGATAACGTATATCCTTACGGGTTAGTAAACGGTCCCATGAAAGAAGATACCCCTTATCATCCTTCCAGTAAAAAAGGGGTTATCCGCGCCGCCATTGCCACCCAACTGATGGATGAAGTAAAGGCAGGGAAATTGACTGCTACCATAGCGCGGGCGGCAGATTTTTACGGTCCCCGTGCCGATAAAACCGGTTTCCTCAACATCCTTGTCATCGATAAATTTAAGAAAAACAGCACCGCCATGTGGCTGGGCAAAGATGATCAGACACATAGCTATACCTTCACGCCGGATGCCGCCAAAGGATTATACCTGCTGTCGCAGGACGAAACATCCTGGAATCAGGTCTGGCATTTACCTACCGCCAATCCTGCACCCGATGGAAAAGGTTATGTAAACATGATTGCCACCCAAATGGGCGTAAAACCCAAATACATGAAACTGGGTAGCTTTATGCTAACGCTCTCCGGATGGTTCGACGGTACCATCAGGGAAATGAAGGAAATGCTATACCAGAGCAATTATCCATACATACTGGACTCTTCTAAATTTGAAAAACACTTTAACGTGAAACCAACTTCCTATGAAGAAGGTATCCGTTTAACACTGG
>NZ_DATCVJ010001009.1:0-6216 GCF_036566945.1 Chitinophaga sp.
CGCCACAATTTGTTTTCCGATGAGCTCTTCTTTATTGTAGAGACTGGTAATTTGGGCTGAGGACTTCTTAATGCCCAGTTCTGTTCCAAAATCTATGATGAGCTGATAAGAAGGGTTGCGGGCTTTAGGAAAGTCGTTAGCTTCCAGGATGGTACCTGCTCTTATTTCTATTTTCTCAAAATCCGGCCAGTTAATAGTTTCCATTACTCCTAATTTTTTGGTGAAATATAGGAAATAATGGGAAAATGGGGAGGATCAGACAGGGATTTCACAGCAAGGTAGCCATCGTCATCATCAATATTATAAAAGTCCCCCGCTCTTGAATACATTACAACAAATTGGCATAATTATTGGCATTAATAAGCCAAATTTTAGGTTAAAAAATAGGTTAAAGCGAAAGAACCCCACCTGCAGAGGTGGGGTTCTTTCGTGTATATATTTCCGTTAGTTTGATCAGTCTAGTGCAGCAGTGCTGTCCTGTACAGTAATGGGTCCACTCACTTTCAGTATTTTCTTTACACTGAAATCCTCGTTGGCTTCCAGTCCCCATCCATGGAGGGAATCGGTAGGTGTTTTTATAAAAACTTCCTGTGTAGAGTAGAAGATCTTGCGTTTAGGATCCCAGTTTAATTCTTTAGTGTCCAGCCTTTCTCCTTTTTTATTGATCACCACTACGCTGTCTGATAAATATACGTAGCCTTCTTCTTCGAGATACTTACCTTTTTTGGCAGAAAGGGTGCTTTCGAGCCCCAGGGTGTCGTTGTACATAAAAACCCGCAGCCCTTTATTAAACGCCACATAAGACGGCCGATCGAGGCTACGTTCCATGGCAGGCGCCAATAGTTTAGCATTTACCTTGCCCCCCTGGCTGAAGATGGTGACGATATCATCCCCATTTTCGGTAGCCGCTTTTTTGGAATCAAATTCCATCACTGTTTGTATATCATTTTCACAACTACTAACGGCAATGGCTATCAGAAAAAATAAGATGGTTCTTTTAATCATTTGAAGAAATAATAGGCCAAAGATAGTTATTAGCTGTTAGCTTTTAGCCGTTAGCTTTTAGCAAAATGCAGCGGAGACATAAGCAATGTATAATAATACCTACGCTTATGTCTCCGCTGCATTTTGCCAAAAGCTAAAAGCTAATGGCTAAAAGCTTTATTCGTATTTACGTTTGATAAACCACTTATCGCTCAGGGTGAAGCCTACTGATAAGCGGTAGATATTTTCCTTCAAAACAGTTTCATTATTACCGCGACGCGCTAATTCGAACGCGAGGTTGATCATACTGTATTGGTTGGAGTAAGGTAAACGACGTACCGGTAAACCAGCTCCCACGGTAAAACCGGTGGTAGGCATATTGATGCCATTCAGTTTCAGGTAATCATTACCGTAGTAAGCACCTAAGCGGTAAGCCACCCGGTTCCAATATCCGCTGAGTGCCATGGCATTAGGAACAAACTGGCCGCCGATGGAGAGTTTCCAGGCGTTTTGCAGTGAATCTTTCGCGCCGAAGTTGGTATAATTTTGCCACTGCGTGGTGTTGAAATCGACACCGATCATCCATTTATCAAATTTGCGGAGCATAATACCTGCTGCAAATTCTTCCGGGAAAACAACGGTTCCTCTTTCCCCTTTCACGTATTTAGCGGTATCCTGGGAGGAGTAGTTGCCTGAATTGCCGTCAAACAGCAGTGTTTCGCTCAAAGTTTCCTGGCGGGCACGCATATTCTGTTTCAGGCTACCGGATGCACCAAAAGTGAGGTCCATTTCTTTTGCCACTTTAGCTCTGTACTGTACACCCAACTTGTAAAAAAAGCTGCTGTAGCTGGTACGGAACATTTTATGGGAAGGATAAATAGTGGCGTCCGGGAAAACTAAACGGGTATTGTTCTCGATGTTACCGAAAAGATAACCCAGATTTGCCCCGATGCTGAAGTTACCAAAGCGCACACCTGTACCGGCATACAATTGATAAAGACCGCCACTGCCTTCATATTTGTTAGTCAGCGGGTATCTGAGGGTATCGAAAAAGGTGCCGTTGAATCCTTGCTGAATGTTATAAGACACCCTGGTTACCGGACGTAAACCCAGGTTCAGGCCCCATTTGTTTTTGATAATAGGTACTCCCAGTTGTAAGTAGGAGAGTGTACCGAAACCAGAACTGAACTTGTTTCCCTGGTCGGTGATGGATCTGCCACCGCCTTCAATACCAACATCGAACGTTGTCAGCAATAAGCTGGAATAACTGGCCGGATTGATAAAGTTGACTGACTGCGGATCACTATAAGCCTGAGAAACACCTCCCATACCACGATTGACCGTGTTTTGGTTGTTGTTCAGATCTCCTAATCCGTAGCGGGAATATGGTGAGTTGTCCTGTGCGATAGCTTTATTTGCCAGCAGAAAGAAACTTCCCAGCAGGCAAAGAATACTGACTTTTGTCCAATGCATTTAGTTACAGAATTGAGTTTAAGCCCTTATTCCAGTGAAAATATGGGTCTGCAAATATCTACTTTTTAAGGCGGGAAGCAAAAAAAACCAAAAACCGGGTTGTTAAATACACGTTAAAGTTCCCCTGCAAGGGGCATAGAACTCATACCAGGCAGGCATCTCCCTAAAAATTATAAATTATCAGCAGATAAGTTCCGGAAATGCCCATTCAGCATAACACGCTCCTTGAGACGTTCCATTTCAGCCATCATTGGAATCACTTTGTGAAGGTGGCGTTTCAGGTATTCGAGTCGTTGTGCTTCGTAAAAGAGATGCAGCAACTCATATTCCTCGTCGAGAGACAGCCCGGCATGGTGAGCCAGGTCATACGAGAGCAGTTTTTCGTCGTCTTTTTTAAAGGTTTTGTGAATCTGGAGAATAGAATGTAACTCACGCACCCCGTGCAGGACCTCCTGCAACAGTCTCGTATGGCTGCCCTCGTTATTTTCCGGATAGTTGACAATGGCCCCGGTATATAATTTATCAGGGATTTCACCCACATGCTCCAGGATCCGGAAAACGCTGTCACCAGTGGTTACAATGTCCAATTCGCCACTCTCATATATTTTTTCTACCTTTTTTATTTGCACAAGTGTTCCATATTCCATTATTTTTTTATTTATTACAACTGGAATTCCAAACGGCTTATGTTCTGAAATACAGGCAGCCACTAACTGTTTGTACCGGGGCTCAAAAACATGTAAGTTTAATTGCTCCCCAGGATACACTACAATTCCAAGCGGGAATATGGAAATAAAATTGGTCATTCGTAATAATTATACACAATTGGACTGACAACCAATATACGTCAGGAAGATAATTTATCCGGCAAAGGATAAAAGATAATTATCTTTTTTTCGTAAAAAGTTGTAATATCTTCGCTTAAGCATTTAGTTATATATAAATATATACCTGACAATTATTCAAACCGATTAGTATATGCCAAGATTTGTGATAGACTGTGAGAGATTGAAATATCCGAATAACGGTCTATATACTTATTGCAGCGAACTTGGCCAATCACTGGTGAAGCTGGTTGCTCCTCCCGAGGAGCTTTATTTCTATTTGCCCTCCTACAGGCAAACAATATTTTCTGAGCAACCACATTACAATCAAAAGGCCTGGCATAAGCTGTGGATGCCTTATTCAAAGGACATCCAGGTTTGGCATACCACTTATCAGCTATCCGACTATTCACCGGAAGCTCCCGGTATCAAACGGGTGCTGACCATTCACGATCTTAATTTTTTATATAAGCCCAATTATAAACACAGAATATCCGGCCAATTAGCTAAAGTGCAACGGATGATTAATAAGGCGGACCACCTTATTGCTATTTCCAATTATGTAAAACAAGATGTGCTTCAACATCTTGACATAGGAAATACGCCGTTAAGTGTGATTTATAATGGCTGCGATGTAAAGTCATTTCCTTCGTTTGATAATCCACAGTATCGTCCTTCCCGGCCGTTTTTATTTACCATAGGGACTATATTGCCGAAGAAGAATTTTCATGTAATCCCCTGTTTACTCAAAGACACCAACTATGAGCTGATCATAGCAGGGAATTCGAATACCAGCTACCAGAAACAAATTTTGCAGGAAGCGGCCGCCTATGGTGTGCTGGATCGTGTAAAAATTCTTGGCCCCATAGACGAAGAAAGCAAATACTGGTATTTCAGTAATTGTGCGGCATTTGTATTTCCTTCTATTGCGGAGGGCTTTGGTATTCCGGTGATAGAAGCCATGCATCATGGCAAACCCGTTTTCTTGTCTAATAAAACCAGTTTACCTGAAATCGGTGGGAATCTGGCCTATTACTTCGAAAATTTTGATCCTGCCTACATGCGGGATATTTTCGCCAAAGGCATGGCACATTATGAAGCCACGCAACCCATGGCCGCTATTAAAAAACACGCGGACAGTTTCAGCTGGGAAGAAATAGGAGAACAATACCTGAATATTTACCGTTCATTGCTCACGTAACGGGTATACCAGTTATTTTTGTTGTTTAACGTTTGTAAACAGTAAAATGTATCAGCAGTATTTACCGGGACTTTTAGGCGGAGATATAAAATCACTGGCCCGTTGTATTTCTTTGGTTGAAAATGAAGCAGCGGGTTATGAACAACTGCTGGAGCAACTTCCTGTCTGTAATCATACTATCGTAGTAGGTATTACCGGCCCTCCCGGCGCGGGAAAAAGTACCCTGGTCAACGCACTGATTACTGAATTACTAACACAGGAAAAAAGCGTAGCTATTATTGCGGTAGATCCTTCTTCTCCTTTTAACTTCGGCGCCCTCCTCGGCGACCGGATCAGAATGAGTCAACATTTTAATCATCCAAAGGTATTCATCCGGTCTATGGCCAGCAGAGGCGCTTTAGGCGGATTAAGTCCAAAGATTATAGAAGTCAGCGACCTCATCAAAGCCGCCCGCTTTGACTACCTGTTTATTGAAACCGTGGGTGTGGGACAAAGTGAAGTGGAAATAGCCGGCGTAGCAGATACAACGATAGTCGTAGTAGTCCCAGAAGCAGGTGATGAAATACAGACCATGAAAGCGGGCCTAATGGAGATTGCGGATATATTTATTGTGAATAAAGCCGACAGGTCTAATGCTGATATTTTTGTAAAAAACCTGCGGCTGCTGGCGCATAGTAAGCATCATGGCGACTGGGAAATTCCGGTGATCAAATCTGTTGCCACCAAACAGGAAGGCATACACGAAATTATACAGGCGATTACCCAACATCATAAAGCCGTGATGCACCAGGAACAAAAACATGTGCTGCTGCTGGCAGAAAAAGCCTATCAGCTTATACAACACCGGCGAATGAAAGATGTAATTAAACAGGAGCTGCAACAGGAGATAAAAGCATTGCTCGCGCAAAAAACGTTCAACCTTTACCGTTATATCAGTACAAAAAGCCAGGCATAATACATGCGCTACATCACGCTACTTACCAACGCTTATACTGCTGCCGCCAACCCGGTGAATGCTGTTGCCATGAAACGCTACATGCGTGATCAGTTTGAATACCTGGGTATTAAAACGCCCGACCGCCGCCACATTAACAAAGCGCTGAAAGAACAATATGGTTTACCTGAAATAACAGAGATGCCTGCACTGATAAAAGCATTGTGGGAAAAACCGGAAAGAGAATATCAATATGCTGCTATTGACCTCATGCAGCAATGCCATAAATCCTGGACAGCAGAAGATATACATCTCTTTGAATACATGCTCACGCACAAATCATGGTGGGACAGCGTAGATAGTGTAGTATCCTGTTTAGCAGGTCCGTGGCTAAAAAAATTTAAGGCTGCTCAACCAGCTGTTACCAATCAATGGAGCAATAGTGATCATATATGGTTGCAACGCGCCGCTATCATTTTTCAGAACGCTTATAAGCAATATACAGACGAGCAACTTTTACATCAGTACATTTTACAGCATGCACACTCCAAAGAATTTTTTATTCAAAAGGCCATTGGGTGGGCATTACGGGAGTATTCTAAAACCAACCCGGAAGGCGTGCGTACCTTTGTTAACCGTCATACCCTGGCTCCGTTAAGCAGGAGAGAGGCGCTCAAAAGAATAGGGTAAGTAATTCTTTCTGTTACTAAATACTTTCCACTTTTTTTCTGCTATATGAAGTAAGCAGGGAGATGCAATAGGCGACACAACAAGCGCCCAAAACGGGCAACGCCGTGTTT
>NZ_DATCVJ010001010.1:0-1847 GCF_036566945.1 Chitinophaga sp.
TTTTCATGGCAATGAATTAATTATTTCTATAAGCGTTTTCATCTTCCGGTAACGGGAATACGAATATGGAGGTGGATGGTTGTTTTACCTGCGTAGCAGACACCGTAACAGCGTGATTCAGGCGCTTGTACATGTAAAATATCTGGCTCTCTCCATAAAATTCTTTCCGTGCATCTTTTAGCAACAGATCAATGAAAGCATCTTTATTAGGTACTGAAATAATGGTGCTGCCAATACCGCGTTTAGCCCTCAGCGTATTGAAGTACTCCAGTGCTTTTGTTGGATTGATATCAAAGGTGGCTTCGGCAGCGATGTAGTACATTTCGCTGAGTCGCATGGTGGGCGCCATCAGCGGATGAATATTCGTTAATGGTGCAGCGTTCCGGTAATACTTTTGTAAGATATAACGGTCAGGCCCTCCCGTAACAGCGCTGGTAGCCAGGAACCACTGCTTTAGGCGCCAGTCCTGTCCGCCGGCCTGGGCGATTTCATATATTTCTTTTACCTGGTCAACGGTGCCACTGAATAAAGGATTTTGATTCGTGAATCTTGCCATCAGCATTGTGTTGATATCTTTGGTATCTATGTACCAGGCGGAAATTAACTCATTGTAAAAGATGCGGTCTTTTTTTACGATGTCTGTCTGAAAGAAATCGTCTTGTGTGGTGAAAGGAAATCTTTTTGAGTCAATCACTTCCTGTGCATTGGCAAGGCTATTGATCAAATCATTTTTATAGAGATAAACACGCGCCAGCTCACCACATACAGTAAAGTAATTCATGCGGTGTCTTCTGTTTTGCATGAATAATTCCTGGCTGCTGGTTTCCGTGGCAGTAGTACTGGACGGATATCCTACCACATAGTCAGAGAAAACGATAGGATCGCTTTTCCGCAGCAGTTCTTTGGCAGTGGTAAGGTCGGCGATAATTTTATCGATGGTGGCCGTTACCGTGGTAAACGGTGTGCTTTCTACCCCGTTGGATATCACATAAGGAATACCCTTCAGATTGGCGCCCGCTTTATAAGAGGGTGCGAACATGCGGAGTAAATCAAAGTGCAGATAGGCGCGCAGGGTGAGCGCTTCTCCTTTAATCAGTGAATAGTTATTGCCGGTGAATATGGAAGAATCTTTGTCAATCGCCAGCAGCAGGGTGTTGCAGTTGACGATGGCTTTGTAACCATTGGCCCAAACCGCGTTGGTCATCCCTTTCATCAGATCGCCGCCATAGTCGAAGTTGGCGAGGTTTTGATAGGTAACATTGTTGAACTGATAATTCTGCGCAATGATATCCAGGTTGCCGAAAGTCAGATTTTCACCATATAAGGACTGGGACGCACAGAGTGTATAAACGCCATTCAGCGCTTCTTTGAAGCCTTGTTCTGTGGTAAATAGTTCTTCCATATCGATCTGTGACTGCGGCTTTACATCCAGGAACTTGTTACAGGAAGCTCCCAGCAGCGACAAGGCTATTATGTAAAAATATTTTTTCATGATGATTTGAGTTAAAAGGTGGCGAGAAGGGAACAGGTTAAGCTGCGGGCGAACGGATAATCAATACCGCGTTCCTGCCGGACGCTGGAAATTCTGAAGATGTCGTTCATGGTCACAGCGCCTCTTAATGATTGTAAGCCCATTCTCTTTGTCAGTATACTCTTTACGTCATAGGAGAAGTACAGCGATTGCAGCTCCAGGAGGTTTTCTTTCTGGATAAATCTGCTGCTGGCAAAAGTGGTGTTGAGATTGGCGATGTTTTTATACAAGGCAATATCTCCCGGCTTTACCCAGCGTTGCGTGAGTGCGCGGCTGTCTACGTTAAAGCGTGGGTCTGCATTTTCTACTCTGTCCA
>NZ_DATCVJ010001011.1:0-6357 GCF_036566945.1 Chitinophaga sp.
CCGCCGATGACGCTGATCTTAAACTCTGTTTTCAGGTAATTTAAAAAATAATATAACATATGTTTTAGTCGTAACCGGTCCTCCGCTGTTCGGGAGACCGGTTTTTAAGTCATTGGATTATTAAGTATCTCTGTTTCAGTTTTAATTTTACTTGTCCATCAGCTTCATCATCTCCATCAGCACTTCTTTATCATCGAAGTGGTGTTTCACTCCTTTGATTTCCTGGTATTTTTCATGTCCTTTTCCGGCCACGAGGATAATGTCTTCGCGGTTTGCCAGGGAGAGCGCTGTTTTAATGGCTTCTTTTCTGTCGGTAATGGAAATGACTTTTCTTTTCAGGTGAACGGGCACACCAGCTTCCATTTCATGGATAATCGCTACCGGATCTTCCGAGCGGGGATTATCTGATGTCAGGATCACGCGGTCACTGTTTTCAACGGCTACATCGCCCATGATAGGGCGTTTGGTGGTGTCTCTGTCGCCACCGCAACCTACTACCGTAATCACCTGTTCATTGCCTTTACGCAGATTTTTGATCGTGGCCAGTACATTTTTCAATGCGTCCGGGGTATGAGCATAATCTACTATAGCAATGATTTGTTCTTTGTCTGAAATGATATAATCGAACCTGCCTTCTGCGCCTTGTGTGTCGCTGAGGGCTTGTAAGACTTTGGCTTTATCTATACCCAGTAATACTGCGGCGCCATATACTGCCAGCAGGTTGTAGGCATTGAATTCACCAATCAGGCGGAAATGTACTTCTGTGTCACCTACCAGCATCACCAGTCCTGTCAGGTTATTTTCCAGGATCTTTCCTTTGAAATCTGCCAGGGTGCGGAGGCTATAGGTAGCTTTTTTCGCTTTGGTGTTTTGCAGCATCACGGTACCTCTTTTATCATCGAGGTTGGTGATGGCAAATGCGCCTGCCGGGAGGTTGTCAAAGAATGATTTTTTCACCCGGATGTATTCATCAAAAGTTTTGTGATAGTCCAGGTGATCATGGGTGATATTACTGAAGATGCCTCCCGCGAATTTTAATCCTGCAATACGTTGCTGGTGAATCGCGTGGGAGCTTACTTCCATAAACACATACAGGCAACCATCATCTACCATCTGTGCCAGTAAGGCATTGAGATTAATAGGATCCGGGGTGGTATGTGTGGCAGGTATAACGGTGTCGCCTATCTGATTTTGTACCGTAGATAATAGTCCACAGTGATATCCCAGTTTGGTAAACAAACGGAACAACAGGGTAGCGATGGTTGTTTTACCATTGGTACCGGTTACGCCTACCAGTTGTATTTTATGAGAGGGGTTATCATAGAAGTTGCCTGCCATGATACCGCTGCTGTTGGCGCTGTTACTTACCTGTACGTAGCATATATTTTCAGATAACTGTTCCGGTAATGTTTCGCAGATCACTGCCACAGCTCCCAGGCCGATAGCTTTTTCAATGTATATGTGTCCGTCCACATGTACTCCCTTCACCGCAATGAAAGCATCGCCGGCTCCGATGGATCTGGAGTCGGTGGTCAGGGCGTTGATGGTAATATCAGTATTACCATGCACCGCCAGGATGCTTACATTATACAATATGTCGCGCAGCGTCTTCATCTAACTCAGTTCTATTACGATTGTTTGTTCGTTTCCTATTTTAGTTCCGCCGGGGAGTGATTGTACTTTCACTTTTCCGGCGCCTTTTATTACCACGCGCAACCCTGCATTTTCGAGCAGGTAGAGCGCATCTTTCAATCCCATTCCGGTTACATCCGGTACCGCACCTTTTGTTTGGGTGACGGGTTGGAAGGCAATTTTGCGATCTGTAACCTTGGCACTTACCCAACTGTTATTGGCTGGTGCGGTGCTTATTGGCAGTTGCAGGGTACCGAGGATTTGTTTCCATTCGCCGCCTTTTCCATTTTTCAGGGACAGCAGAGTATCCAGTTGCATGGTGGCCTGCATGGGTTTTTGTCTTTCCACAGCAGTCGCATACAGTTTATCTGCCACTTCTCTAAACACCGGACCGGCAACGTTTGCACCGTAAAAGCGCAAAGCGTGCGGTTTATTTTTTATCACTACCACGCAGGTATACTGCGGATCATTTGACGGGAAATAGCCGGCAAATGATGATTGATAGATTTTGTCGGCATATCCGCGGTTGCCATTCGCCACGAGTGCGGTGCCTGTTTTACCAGCGAAGTTGTAATAAGGAGTACGTAATTTCTTAGCGGTACCCTCTATTGGCACACCTTCGAGCATGGCCTGCAGCTGTTTCAGCGTGCTTTGTGAGCAGATGCTGTCTAACACTACAGTGGGCTCAAATTGTTTTACTACCTGGCCATATTCCTGGATGGAGTTGACTAGGTAGGGTTTCATCATTTTACCGTTGTTAGCGACTGCGTTGTACAGCATGCATGTTTGCAACGGGCTTATCAATACTTCATATCCGAAAGCCATCCATGGGAGGGAAGTATTGCTCCATGTTTTGGAGGCAGTGGTTTTAATCACTGGTCTTCCTTCGCCTATGAGGTCTATTCCGGTGCTCTGATCGAGTCGCAATCTTTTCAGATGGGCGACAAACTTATTCGGTTGCCGGTTATAGAACTGGTAGGCCAGCTTTGCCATTCCCACATTGGAACTAAGTTCGAATGCGTGTTTTACGGTTACATTCTGGGGGCCGGGATGCGGTTCAGAGTCGAATACTGTTCTGCGTCCCACCTGCCAGTGGCCACCATCCATGTTTACCATGGAGTTCATGGTGGCGTATTTATCTTCCAGCACAGAGATAATAGTGGCCAGTTTAAAAGTAGAACCGGGTTCCGCTACCTGCAGTGCATAGTTCATATTTTCCCAGTAGCCGTTGCCGTTAGGATCTTTACCAAGGTTGGCAATGGCTTTTATTTTACCGGTTTTCACTTCCATGAGAATACAGGTACCATGGTCTGCTTCATTTTGCACCATCATGTTCATGAGGGCTGTTTCCACGATATCCTGCATGTTTACATCGATGGTCGTCACCACATCGCGTCCGTTTTCGGGTTCAATATCGTAACCGTCTACGGGGACATAGGTACCTCCGGCAATGCGGCGCATCAGTCTTTTACCGGTCACGCCTTTCAGGTATTCGTTGTAGGTTCTTTCGATGCCTACGCTCTGGGAGTTTTCGCGGGCCAGCCCGATGGTTCTGTTAGCCAGCAGTTTGAAGGGGTTGATGCGCTTACTTTTAGATTCAGCGATCATACCGCCTTTGTTTTTGCCGAGGCGAAACATGGGGAAGCTGCGTAGTTCCTGGTATTGATTAAAGGGCACATCTCTTTTTAATAAGAAGTAGCGGTCCTTTGATCTATATCCTTCCTGCAGTAATTGTTTATAGGCAACTTTGCTACGATCACCAAATGTTTCAGACAATTTATAAGCAAGGGAGTCTACGTTTTCCGTGAATATTTTACCGTTTTTATCGCGGAGTCCATCGGCGGCAAAGTCGATGCGGATGTCGAAATAAGGGATAGAGGTAGACAGCATTCTGCCTTCCTCAGAGTAGATGGTACCTCTTTCTGCGTCCAGTGCAACGTATCCGGTGTGGAGACTATCGGCCATCGCGCGCCAGTAGTTTCCCTGTACATTCTGTATATAGAATACTTTCACCAGAATGGCTACGCCAAACAGCATCATGCCGATCAGGCACAGATACACTCTCCACAATATGTCCTTTTTTACATCCACGTATTCATTTTAAGAGCTTTTAGCCATTAGCTGTTAGCTTTTAGATTATATTGAATTAGCTTTTAGCTATAAGCTATCAGCTGTTAGTTTATATTCCTTTGGCAGTTAGTTGTTAACATAAATGCCCTAAGTCATGGTTGACTAAGGGCTAAAAGCTAATAGCTAAAAGCTAAGAAGATACCTGACACTGGCTGCATTTGTATTTGAGATGCTTGCCATTGATTTGATTTACCAGCATCCCCGACCTGAGTTCAAGTCAGGCGGGCAGCGTCAGGCATCAATATTAAAATCATTTTTCTGTTTCCTTTTTCAGCACAATCTTTTGTGGAGGGGAGCTGAGTTGTTTAAGCCCCAGCGGCTCTACGGATTTACTGACTTCACTCATTTTGCTTCGAAACATGAGCTCACTTTTCACGTTGATGTACTCCCACTTCAGCTCTTTTATTTCTTTGCCAAGTTTGTTTATACGTCGGATTTTTTTTTCGGCGAGGTGACTATTCGCAATATAGATCAGGGCCAGGAAAGCCAGGAAGCCGATAAAGGGCATGTTTTGTACCAACGCTCTGTAGTTGATGCGCAAACGCCATTCTTTTCGTTGTTCCGGGGGAATATTGTTTTCTTCAGCCGGAATATCCTGGTTTGTTTCTATAGCTTCTTCCTGCAACACGCTCTATGCCTTTTTTAAAAATTGACAATATAAACCTGAACGCAAATCAAACAGATGTGTATAGGATAGGGTAGGATTTGGTGAGCGGTTTACTGCCGCATCACGCTTGTTTTTCGGCCACCCGCAGTTTTGCACTTCTGGATCTTCCATTAAGCTTCAATTCTGCATCGCTGGCGGTAACCGGTTTTTTTGTGATTAATCTGAACAATTTAGGGGGTGTTTCTTTCGCAAACGGATCTTCGGGTGCTTCTTCAAAACTTCCAGTCTTCATAAAATTTTTCACCATCCTGTCTTCCAGCGAGTGGAAAGTAATGACGGCGAGTCTGCCTCCCGGTTTAAGTACGTTGGTAGCTTGCTCCAGTAAATCTTTCAGAGCGCCCAGTTCATCGTTTACAGCTATACGCAATGCCTGAAAAACCTGTGCCAGGTACTTTTGCGGGTTGCCTTTTACAATGGGCTGAATCACGGATTTGAATTCAGTGATGGTGCGCATGGGGTGTGTTTTGCGCTGCTTTACAATTGTTTGTGCGAGGGTTTTGGCGTTGGTTACTTCTCCGTATTCCTGGAAAATCAGTTGTAACCGTGCTTCACCCCAAGTGGCCAGCAATTGTGCGGCAGTAAATTCGGTTCTCGTATCCATTCGCATGTCCAGATCGCCATCGAAGCGAATGCTGAATCCTCTTTCAGCGGTATCAAACTGGTGCGATGAAACGCCCAGATCTGCCAGTACTCCGTCTACCTGTTCTGCTTTATGTAATTTCAGAAAGCGTTGAAGGTGACGGAAATTTTGTTGTACAAAAGTTACGCGTTCGTCTATGATCCTGTTACGGTAAGCATCTTCATCCTGATCAAATACTATCAGTCGTCCTTTTTCACCCAGTTTCTCCAGTATGGCTTTCGAATGTCCTCCGCCTCCAAACGTGGCGTCTACATAAATCCCTTCGGGGTTTATCTGTAACAGCTCCGTTGTTTCCTGCAGCAGAACGGGTAAATGATATTGTTGTTCGCCCATATGCTCCCCTCTTTAAATTGAAATGTTGTTATCTCCTCCTCCCATTACCTGTTGTGCCAGATCACTGAACGCTCCTGGTGAGAAATTTTCAAAGAACTCCTGGTATTTACCTTTATCCCAGATCTCGATTTTATTGGATGCTGCTGCCAGCACAATATCTTTTTCCAGATTGGCGTAGGAGAGCAGGTTTTTCGGTACCAGCAGTCTTCCCGCGCTGTCTAACTCCAGAATGGTGGCCCCGTTCAAAAAGTACCGCCTGAATTCCCTTACTTTTGGGTCAAAGTCATTCAGCTTGCTGATACGTTCAAAAATTGGCTGCCATTCATTCATGGGATACAGGGACAAGCATTTTTCAAAGCCTCGGTTAATCACAAACTGTCCTCCGGCCCCGTCTGATAACTGCTTTTTAAATCCAGCAGGTAAAAGAAAGCGTCCTTTTGCGTCCAGCGTCGATTCATATTCACCGAGAAATCCTGTCATACCATGGGGCAAAGTCCTTGAAAATCCATTTTCTAACACAAAATAACACTTTTTCCCACTTTTTAACGAAAAAATACTTTATAAATTTTTTCCACAGATGGGATCGCCTGCATAGGAGGCCTTTTGCTTTCATTTATGCACTCATTGTGTGCATTCCAAAAGAATGTATGTGGATAATGTGTTGATAATAGTAGTTTGTATGTTCATATCCTATAAATCCCCTACCGGGCTTGTTGTTCCTGAAAGTGATGTTGGGTGGGAAAATAGTGCGATTAAATATTTATGCGTGTGCTTTTTTTCTAATTTGAGACTTTTTTAATTCATTCTTTATCTAAAAAAGGCAATTTTCCACATCCGGGTGGGAAAAATGTCAGCAAGTCCAACGGTGGTGGAAAACACCGCTTTCACCGATTTAATTCCCTCTTTTGCAAAATTTTAACAGCAATCAAAATCTCTCTGCCTTACATTTACATTT
>NZ_DATCVJ010001012.1:0-13824 GCF_036566945.1 Chitinophaga sp.
CGTCAAAAATGCATTTAATAATAATACCCCATGTTCTGCCCATTTGGTCAGATTGCCACTGGTAGGGATTTCGAGACCGAGGTCTGTTTTCATTTCCTTATAAATATTGACGAGTGAGGGCGGAGGTTTAACGCCATCCAACACAGAGAAGCTGAGTCCATGCGCCTGTCCTGCACCATGATACGGGTCCTGTCCCAGAATCACTACCTTTACTTTGTCTATCGGCGTTTTGTCAAAAGCATTAAAGATCAGATTGCCGGCGGGATAAATCACTTTATTCAACGCTTTTTCATGTTTCAGAAACATGACTATCTGATCGAAATAAGCTTTATGAAATTCATCTTTTAGCGCTTCCTTCCAGCTAGATTCCATTTGTACATCCATAGTATTCACAACTATATTTAAAGAAAAATAAATTAAATTTGATTTATTGAGAGAAATTTACATAAATTTGCACTCCCAAAACGCGAGATAAATATAGCAATTTATTTCACATTACAAGGGAAATGGAACATAAGTCTTGGTAGCTCAGCTGGATAGAGCAACTGCCTTCTAAGCAGTAGGCCATTGGTTCGAATCCAATCCAGGACACAAAATAAAAGGACAAACTGAATCATCAGTTTGTCCTTTTTGTTTTATATTTTATTGTACCAATATCGTTTGACTAACTTTAGCCGGGGCTGCGGGAATATTTACCGAATCTGCGCCTTTCATGGCTATCTGGCCATTCAGTTCTACTCTGGCACGGATATAATATTTCCCCTGCGGTAAATTCTGTACAGTTACCGATCCGTTGTTGCCGGTAATGGTATCGCGAACGCTGCCCGAGATATTATCCAACGCCCATAAACTTCTGCTGGTGAAGAAATAAATGCTGGTGCCATTAACGGGCGTACCAGCGTTATCTATGGCGGTGAGCAGTAATTCGCTGGAAGGCGTTTCTTTTTTAAGTATAAGGTCAACGGGCGTTTCACCGGTTGCATTGACAAAAATGGTTGCCTTTGCCTTGTAGTGAGTAGTGCCTTGCGTAACGGTGGCGTACAGGTAATAGTTGCCCGCGGGTAAAGAATTTAGTTTGATGGTACCATCGCTGGAGGTGGTACTGTCGCGGTATTTGCCGGCGCAGTCTTCCTGGTTAAACAACAGCGGATTATTAAATACGCAGAAATCTACACCCGGAATCGGATTACCTGCTTCATTCACCGTACGTACTACCATGGTGTTGACAGCGGTTTTTTTCATTATTATTTTGGAAGATGTGGTGCCGGTAGCGGTTACTGCCACATTTAATTTTCCTTTATATTCTACGTTATTCAATTTCGTTTGTGCGTATACGTAGTAGTCACCTGCCTGGAGGTTGGTTAGTTTAATAGTACCATCATTTCCTGATGATTTTTGTTGAGAGCTACCGTCGCAGGATTCCTGGTTGAAAAGTAGCGGATTATTGAAAATGCAACAGTTGATACCCGGCAGCAGGGCGCCTGATTCGTCTACTACGGTTAGTAGCAGTGTATTTTTGATGTTGAGAGCCGTACTTAACAGGACGGTATTCCTGCTGATACCTTTACCACTGAAGGTAAAAGTGGTATCTGCAGATATGATGCCGTTAGGACTATTGAACTTTGCACGTACATAATAATTGCCGGCTTTGTAGTTGTAAAATATAACGCGGCCGTATTGATCCGTGATAGAATCTTTAATGCTATTCGAATTATCGGCCGTATCCGATTCAAATACTTCCTTGTTATTATACAGCCAAATTTTAGCGCCTTTGAGAGGTTGTTGTTCGCTGTTTAATACATACAGCAGCAAACCATTTTGCCGGATGGTGTCATTCTCTGCAAGAAGTGTCACACTGTCTGCCGGCGCGGATCGGGTAATATAGGTGGAATAGGCTACACCGTCGATCGTATCGCTGACGAAGAGCAGGTAGGTGCTACCTTTTTTTAACCGTTTAAAAGTGAAGTTACCCTGGGCATCTGTGACGGAATAGTAAAGATAGTTATTGTAGTCTGTGGTATCTTTTCCAATAAATACTTTTGTCCCGGCCATTAATTTTAATGTTCCGCTACCGCTGATATTATCGCGGTAGTTGAGCTTTCCGCTGATAGTGGCATCGCCTTGCAGGTCATCTTCAAAATCATCGCCAAACTTATTGCAACCAATGACGAACAATATTGCACAGATGAATAAAGTGATTAGCTTTTTCATAATGTTGTCAATTATTTTTTAAAGATGTTAATAACTTTTATGATGGCTTCTGTGTCAATATTAAGCCCGATGAAAGGACCTGCATACGACAATACATTGGCTTCTTTTTTCACTTCATTATTGGCGATGCTATACTTTGTACGTCTGTATAGATGCGGCCCCCCTGTAAGTTTGATTCCGGGATTAAGGTCAAATGAGATCCCCGGATAAAAGTGGTCCATGACATCGGGAATATCCAGGCCCAGGAATAAAGAAAAGCGGGTATAGTATGGACATTCTTTCGAATTAAACCAATGCTCATCCAGCATATTGATACGGGCAAAATAAACATTGAGGCCTACGACGAAACTGGTGGTTTTGGTAGATGTTTTTATAACTGCCCCCGCTGTTTCCGTTCCCGGCGTGAAGGTGGTTTGCCCATAGCTGGCGCGGGCGCCGGTGAACATTAAACCGGCACTCGCCATCATCCGCTTAAGATTAGCAGTTTTTACCGTGAAAGTGGCCAGTGTAGTGCTGTCTTGTGCATCACTGTTTTTGAAGAAACTCCTGATCGCGTATTCAGTGGTTACATCTTTATCAACTTTACCTGTTTCCAGGACTACTGTTCTATAAAATGGGGTAGTGATGCCTGTACGATTCATTACCATAGTATCCGGTGGCAGACTGCTTTCTGTTACAACAGGAAGCGTATTAGCCAGCACCAGGCTATCGCTGCTCAGTGTTTCCAGGCCCGCTATGTATTGTTCATACATAGTTTTATATGCTTTGATAAAATTAGTTACATAGGTGGGCATCTGTAATACCGATCCATTTGGTTGTTTCGCAGGTATTTTTGCTTTTATTTGTTCAAAAATGGAGGGATTGAAATTATGAGCGGCTTTAAGATCTTCTTCCAGGTGTTTCTGCACCAATGCGGTATCTGTAACACTCTTATTGACGGCTTTACTTTTAGGGAAATCAGTATCCTTCATACTTTTCTCAAGGCTCACCTGTCCAAATAAGCCGGTGAGAAAGGCGAGTGAGGGATTAAATGAGGCATAGGCCGTTGCGAGGATACCTAAACCCGAGGATATACTATCAATAAGGCTGTTTCGGCCGGAATGGGCTTCCTGTTTCACAATCCGCAGTACTGGCTTTTCTGCTGCAAATGTATTATGCATATTGATCCTCACATTTTCATCGCCTCTGAGTGGGGCATCTATTTCATCCACCTGCTTTTTGGTAGGGTCGTCAGGCAGCCGGAAGAAGTGAATGTTACGCTCCTTTTTTATTCCTCCCTTTGATAGCGATATCCTGTTCAATAGTTCACCAGGGATCAGGGTTTGAGCTACTAAAGACACGTTATCTGCACGGGTTAATGGTGTTGTTATTTTACCGGTAACGGTATCCTTTGCCAGTATTTCAAAGGGATTAATAACAGGTGATCCGCCTCTTAGCCAGATCCAGTTTTTGAAATAGCTGGCATGCGCGATAGCATTTACTATGTCATTCTTCAGAAATTTCTGATGCAATGAGGTGATATCCTCATAATCCTGTTTGGTTACATCGTTAATGTTTTTAGAGAGCAGTAATGCTTTTTTATACAGGCTATCCAGCTCCTTTTCTACCCCATTGTAAGTGGCTTCGGTTAAGGCATTGAGTTTATTGTTACTTTGCGGATAAGTATCGTTATACAGGTCTGTTACAAACTTATTAAAAAGACGGTTCACTGTCAGGTCAATGATATATGCATTCGCCACCGGATCAAAATTTCTATCAGACAGCTGGAGGCTATTGCTAAATGGTTTCCCATTTAAACGATACCAGTCTGCCGTTTTACTACTCAGCAAAGTATCTAACCGGCGAAAAAATGGCTGGAGGTGAGTCAGGGAGGGTATCAGCGCGCTGTTGTCAATCCAGGCTCTGATAGCCTTCAGGTCTTTGACGAGTGGGCCTATAGCGCCTGGCATTGCCTGATTGTAATATGGCTGATATATTAACCTGCGACTGCTGAGGTGGTCGATAGTTGAATCTAATTTTTCGCGGAAAAATGTTTTTAGTTTTTCCCGTAGAAAATCGTCTGTTATAGCGCCATCTATTTTCACATTAAGGGTGGCATCGTTATTAGCAGCGAGTGTAATTTTATCTACCCGTCCGGAAGTATCGAGTGATATATATTGTGCCTGCAGTCCAATACAGCTATGCAGCCACACAATGAAGAGCAACATTTTTTTCATCATGGTAGGGACTATTTTATCAAATCAAGGAATTGAGATGTGCGGAGTATTTTTTCACCTTTGCTGCCCGGGCATTCGTCGAAAGGACATAGCAGGGAGAGTTTACAGGTAATATTTAATATGTTGGGGCGGAAGTCCTTTGTTCCGGTGATCAGCAATCCTTCGATCAGGTTGGTACTGGCATTAAAGACAGGAGAACCTGAATTCCCTTCATAGGTATCACTGTTCAGCAGGAAGTAAGCGGGGCTGGTATTTTCCATGATCTTAGCTTTTCCTGCCAATTTAAACGGGATACCGGCTGGCGTTCCTATCACATAATAGGTATTGCTGTTGTTGACGGCAGATTGCTGACTTAATGCGGGGATACGCCGGGCATCTATTTTTTTATTCACCCGGATAATACAGACGTCCTGATTGTTGGCAGGATCATAATAAGGGATAATTTTTGTGGCAATAAACACATTGGCTTCCTCAAAATATTGTGGCGCATGATGCAGCGTATCCATGATATAATCAAATACATAGTAGTAACGTTTGAGCATAGTGGGATTCAGGCAATGCCCGGCTGTAATAAGGGTAGAGTCGTTGACTACAAAGGCCGTAAAATCCGCTGCAGCCGGCTGATTGGCGTAGGGCTCATCATCACACAGGATCGCACGTTGCTGAAAAGTGGGATAGTTTTGTAGTTTAAACCCGGCGCCTGATTCAGGAGACAACATATCCCAGGGAATAGCTGCTACCACACATCTGGCATTACACATGTCTTTCCGCTGCGGGTTAGGATTAGATAAATCACCAGTGTTATATACTACTTCTTCTCTATCATCGGTGTCGCCGCGAATAGCATTGATGTTGTTTGCTTTACAAATTCTTTTGTACACATCAATGGATTCCATGTCAGATAAAAAATTTAACGGCTTGTTTCTGATCAGCATACCCTTGATTTCTTCTTGCTTATAGTACTTTTCATAGCCGGTGGGGAAGGTATCTCCCCGCAATTTTCCGGCCCTGCGCAGTATTTCCAGGTAAGCTTCTCTCGGCTTATATGCTTTGGTCATCGCGGTTACCTTTGAGTCGTGAAATCGTCCCTTTACAGCTTCAATGTTGATGAGTTGTTTGTAGGTAAATGGCTCGTACCTGGCGGGATATAACTCCGGGAACGATAACTGCTTGGAGATATTGGCCTCTTGGGCATCACTATCAATGGTGAATAAACATACCATTGCTAATGAAAAAATGATTTTGGGGATCAATTTCATGGTAGAGGAATTTTAAATTATCCGGACTTGCTGATGTGTCTAAGGGATTAAATATGATCAGATTAGGTTGATTATTTGTCTTGAAAGTACAGTTTAATGTCAGGATTTCAAAATCGTTTTATGTAAAGCGGCTGCATTTCAGCTGTAAAGCATGCTTTTGGGCATGTTCGGACAAACAGGCGTCAGAATTTTTATTACATTTAATACATAAACTTACATCATGGCAGACTTCATTAAATCCTGTGTTCCTCAGTCACATATTTTCGTCAATCTGGAATTTGTTACTGACATAGAAATTGCCGAGGATAAGCGATCCATTCATTTTCATTATTCCAAAGACAAAAGTGTAGGATGGAAATATGAAGATGAAAAACAGCTGGAAGATGACCTGAGCCTGATTAAGCACCGCAGCTCAGATAAGTATAAAAGCCGGCAGAGTGGCTTTAGAATGGCGAATGATTAGTGACAGCTGAGTCGGCTGGCACAACGATTGTAAAAATAAGTACATGCAGTTTTATCCGAAGTTATTGGCAGCCATGTTGCTGCTAACCGGCATTGTGCCGGCGATGAAAGCCCAGACCGCCTTTAAATTTGCAGAAGTGTCTGATACACATGTAGGCAGCGATCATGCGCTGGAAGACCTGCAGCGCACGGTGGATGATATCAATAGTCAGCCTGATCTTGCCTTTGTGATCATTTCCGGTGATATCACCGAATTTGGTGCAGACGCGGAACTGCGGCAGGCCAAAGCCGTATTGGACGGATTGCAGAAACCCTGGTATATTATTCCCGGGAATCACGATACCAAATGGTCTGAGAGTGGGGGGAATACTTTCCGGAAAGTATTTGGCAATGAAACATTTTCGTTTAGCCATGGAGGATACCAATTTATAGGTACCAACAGCGGACCTAACATGCGGATGGGACCGGGGCAGGTTCCCCGCGAAAACATCGTATGGCTGGATAAGATCCTGAAAGAAAAAGACACCACTACACCCATTATCTACATTAATCATTACCCGCAGAATGAAGACCTGAATAATTGGTATGAGGCCATAGACCGGCTGAAACAGCACAATATCCAGCTGATACTCTGTGGTCATGGACATGCTAACCATGTATTTGATTTCGAGGAGATACCAGGGGTGATGTGTCGTTCTAATCTCCGGGCAAAAGACAGTATCGGCGGGTATAACATAGTGACTATTGGCAATGGGAAAGCCGCTTTTGAAGAAAGAACTCCTGTAACACAAAAGAACAGGGCCTGGGCAGCAGTACCGCTCACCAGCCATATGGCCGGAACGGGTAAGCCGGCATTTCCGAGACCTTCTTTCGCCATGAATGATTCTTTTCCAAACGTAAAGGCTGCCTGGGTATACCAGGACAACAGCGATATTGGTGCTGGCATGGCGTTGTACAAAGACCTGGTGATCGCTACCAACACCGCCGGCGATATTTATGCGCTGCAACAAAAGAACGGTAAAAAGAAATGGGCTTTTTCTACCAAAGGAAAAATATATGCGACCCCGGTAGTGGCCGGGAACAAAGTGGTAGTAGGATCTTCCGACCATTTTATTTATTGTCTCAATGCTGCCAACGGCAAATTGCTATGGCAATTTGAAACGGATAAGCCATTGGTAGCCAGTACGGAGATTGTAAACGGTATAGCGTATACCGGCGCTTCAGACGGGCATTTCAGGGCTATTGATCTTAACACGGGCAAACTGGTATGGGAGTACACGGCCGTGAATGGCTTTGTGGAAGACAAACCGCTTTTTTACCAGGGCAATATTTATTTCGGTAGCTGGGGCAACGACTTCTATGCGCTGGATGCCCATACCGGTGCATTAAAATGGAAATGGAATAATGGTGCTGCCAACAGAATGTTTTCTCCGGCAGCCTGCTGGCCGGTGGCAGCGGACAATAAAATTTTTATAGTAGCACCGGATCGGTTTATGACAGCCTTTAACGCCTCCACCGGTGAAGTAGTATGGCGCAAGTCCAGGCCAGATGTAAGGATGCGCGAATCGTTAGGACTCGCAGCCGATAGCAGCGAAGTACTCATTAAAACGATGGAAGGACGGTTATACGGTGTTTCCACACAGGCAGATAGTTTGCAGTTACTATGGCAATCGCCTGTAGAGATGGGCTACGAGCTGGATCCGGCAGCACCGGTAGAGCGGGATCGTGTGATTTACGTACCTACTCACTCCGGTGTAACGTATGCCATCGCTGCAAAAGACCATTCGCTGTTGTGGAAATTCAAATTATCCAACTGCCTTATTAATGCAGTACTGCCGGCCGGGAATAAGCAGGTGTTGGTGAGTACCATGGACGGTAAACTCGCGCTGATACGGTATTAGCCGCTTATTTATCAGTGTGGGAAAGTAAAAAAGGATCAGCGGGAAACCTGATCCTTTTTTACTTTCCCACACTGCGTGTGAGATCTTCGGGATAAGAAAAAAAAGGTTTTTCTTTTTTTATATACTTCTTACCCATGTTCACCGTTTATTAAAATTATATTTGTAGGGTTTTTCATTATTGCTATTATGATCGCATCCATATTAACCAGGCTTGAGTCTTCCCGCAAGGAATTACTGGATTTAGGTCTCAGGAATCCATTGTTGAATTACAAACTGCCCGTAGGCAAAGGTTTACATATTGTAGACGAACAATCTGCCGCCATTTATGATATACTGGTGAGGGAAAATAAAACTATGTCCTTTCTCGGACGGCCTGAAAAAAAGCAGGACGAGGAAGTGGTGGAATACAATGAACCGGTATCGAAAGAATCGTATAACGATACCCGTTTGCAGACGAATGAAAACCAGGTGAATCTGCATGCGAAATTGCTGAATACGTATTATGCTGCCCGCATGAGTATGGAAGAACAGGGGGTGAACATCCTCTATATTTCTCTCGGCATGCTGCAATGGTATGAAGAAGCAGGTAGTGAGGAAGCCCGACTGGCGCCATTGATCATGGTACCGGTGTCGCTGGACCGATCCAGTGCGCGGGAACGTTTTCGTTTGAAATATTCTCTGGAAGAAGTGGGTGTGAACATTTCCCTGCAGGCAAAAATGAAAGCCGATTTTAACATTCACATACCGGACCTGCCGGATGCAGAAGATTTTGACGTCAACGCTTATCTCGCGGCAGTAGCGGAAGCGATAGACGTTATGCCCAAATGGAAAGTGGCGCCGGATGCCATAGAGCTGGGTTTTTTCTCTTTCGGTAAATTTATGATCTACAACGACCTGGATGCCTCCAAATGGCAGCAGGAAGATGATATGCTGACGCATCCGATTATTCAAAGCCTTTTTGGTGGCGGATTTTCAGATGATGCACCACAAATACCGGAAGACGCTTTTATTGATCATGATACCAAAGCACATGAGCTGTTCCAGGTAGTAGATGCCGACAGTTCCCAGATCATGGCGATGCTGGCAGTACAGGAAGGCCGCAACCTGGTAATACAGGGACCTCCGGGTACGGGGAAATCCCAAACGATTACCAACATTATTGCCGACGCCATTGGCCGGGGAAAGAAAGTGTTGTTTGTAGCGGAGAAAATGGCTGCCCTGGAAGTAGTGAAACGCCGGCTGGATAATATTCAGCTGGGAGAAGCCTGCCTCGAATTACACAGCCACAAAGCCAATAAAAAAGAACTGCACCAGGAACTGCGGCGGGTACTGGAACTGGGCCGCCCCTCTATCCGGAAACTACAGGAAGAAGTATTACTGTTAGAGGGTTATAAAAAAGAATTGAATGACTATTGCCTCTCGGTGAATGGCGCCATTGATAAAAGTGGTTTAACGGCTCACCAGGTTATAGGCTACCTGTTACGGTTAAACGAAGAAACAGCCGGCATTACTTTGCCGGCCATTCAGTTGTCGCAAATAGGTCAGTGGGATGCGGCAGCGATGAACAAGGCCACTGCTATGGCATTGCGCATACAGGCTTGTTTGCAGGAGATCGGGGTGCCTTCAGCTTTAACTTTCCGCGGCAGTGAACTCACGGTACTATTACCGCATGAACAGGCCGCTTTATCCAATTTACTCACTGCAGCATCAGGCGCTTTAACAGCACTGCTACAGGCGACCGCCGCCATCGCAGGAAAAATTGGGATCACATCTCCCCAGGATATTTCCACTACTACTGCACTGATCAATATTTGTGACCTGCTGTCGCAACAGCCGGATCTGCAGGAAGTAGACGTTACCAATAATGCCTGGTTGCTACAGCAACAGGACATTGCAGAATGGCTCACCGCAGGCGTGGCGGCTACTGCTGTGCAACAACAATATCACGACATTTTTATTCCGGAAGCCTGGGAACAAAATGTGATGGAAATCAGGCAGGACCTGCTGGCACATGGCAACAAGTGGTATAAGTTCCTGATCGGGGCTTATAAACGCAGTAACCGGCAACTGGCGGCCTTGTGTAAACATCCGCTGCCCGGCGATAATGAAGAGAAATTACAGTATGTAGATGCTATCATGGAATTCCGGCGACAGGACGCACTGCTGAAAGAACATGCTGCATTGGGCAGAACCCTGTTCGGCAGCCGCTGGCAGAAATCCCAGACAGACTGGGAGGCATTGCAGACCGCTACCACCTATGTTACGGACATGCATAAACGTATTGCAGCGGGTACTTGTCCGGCTGCAGTAGCTACCTATCTGCAACACCATCGCGATGCGGCCGCCGCACTGGCAGATAAAGAACAATTAGGGCGCTTATTGCAGGAGCAGCAGCAACGCAGCGAGGCTGTCTTACAAAAACTGGAAATGAACAGCCGCCACTACCCGGCACTGTTTACCACACAGCAAAGTACGCTGCAAACATGGATCGATAAATTGCCGGAAATACATCACCTCATTTCCTGGAACAATATAACGGATACGGCTATACAGGAAAACCTGGAATGCCTGATTACACCTGTACAGGACTGGGATGGCGGGCATCTGTTACTAAAAACAGCCCTCCTGAAAACCTGGTATGAATACCTGGTGGAAACAGCCGTGAAGTCACAACCTGCACTGCGCAAATTTGAGCGCGGCGGGCATGAAGAAATGGTACAGCAGTTCCGTAAATTAGATGTGCTGAACCTGCAATATAACCGTGCCCGCGCTGCATTACAGCATTGGGAACAAATGCCCCGTGTAGATGCCGGTGGACAAGTGAACATGCTCCGCACAGAATTTAATAAGAAAGCAAGGCATATGCCTATCCGCAAACTCATGCAGGAAGCGGGTTTGGCCATACAGGCGATTAAGCCGGTATTTATGATGAGTCCTTTGTCTATCGCCAATTTCTTGCCTCCGGCTACACTGGAATTTGATCTTGTGATTTTTGATGAAGCCAGCCAGGTAAAGCCGGTAGAGGCTTTGGGCGCCATACTGCGTGGAAAACAATTGGTAGTAGTAGGCGATAACAAGCAGTTACCACCTACCAGTTTCTTTGATTCGCTCACGAAAGAAGTAGATGATGAAGAAAACGTGACCGCAGATATGCAAAGTATCCTGGGATTATGCGATGCGCAGGGCGCGCCACAACGTATGTTGCGCTGGCATTACAGGAGCAGGCATGAATCGCTGATTACTTTATCCAATCATGAATTTTACGAAAATAAATTAGTCATATTCCCGAGCCCCGGCTCTAAAGAACAAAAAGGACTGGTTTTTCATCACCTGAAAGACACCGCTTATGATCGTGGTAAAACCCGTACCAATCCTAAGGAAGCAGAGATCGTAGCAGATGCGGTAATGGAACATGCCCGCAAGAATCCTGCGCTGAGTTTAGGGGTGGTAGCGTTCAGTACTTCACAAAGACAAGCTATCAGCGATGCGCTGGAATTACGCCGGCGTAAATCGCCCGAGCTGGAATCCTTTTTCAGCGGGCATCAGGACGAGCCTTTCTTTGTAAAGAACCTGGAGAATGTGCAGGGCGATGAGCGGGATGTGATCTTTATCTCTATCGGTTACGGACGTACGGAGGAAGGCTATGTGGCCATGTCTTTCGGGCCGTTGAATAATGAAGGCGGAGAAAGAAGGCTCAATGTACTGATTACACGGGCGAAAACGCGCTGTGAAGTATTTACCAATATCACCGCAGATGATATTGATGTAAACAGAACAAAAAGTTATGGTATACAGTCGCTGAAAAATTTCCTCTATTTCGCACAGCATGGTAAGCTGTATATGACGGCGGAAACGGGCTTGCCGGCCGACAGTCCTTTCGAGGAAAATGTGGCTGCCAAGCTGGAGGCACTGGGATATATTGTACGTAAACAGGTAGGATCAAAAGGATTTTATATTGATCTCGCTATTGTAGATGCAGAAAATCCGGGTCGTTATTTACTGGGCATAGAATGCGACGGTGCTGCTTATCATTCGGCCCGCTCTGCCCGTGATCGGGATCGTTTGCGGCAGCAGGTACTGGAAGCCATCGGCTGGAAGATATACCGGGTGTGGAGTACAGACTGGTTCCGGAATCCGGAGCGGGAATTGAACCGGTTGGTGGCTGCCATCGAAAAAGTAAAGGCAGCAGTAGCGATTGATGACCAGGTGGCCGCAGATGTTATCAAAGAAACGGCGCCGATTTTAACGCGGGAGGCGGTAGTCAGCACAGAAGCCACCATACCGGTATATGAAACGGCGGTGCTGCCGGACGAAATCAGGGAGCAGGAATTTCATCTTTCTCCAATTGGCCTGTTATGTAACTGGATAGAGCAGGTAGTGGTGGTAGAGAGTCCAGTTCATTTTGATGAACTGGCCAGACGCATGGTAGAAGCAGCGGGCATTACAAGGGTTGGCCCCCGTATCCGGGAAATACTGCGTCATGCGGTGCGCCATTCAGATGCCAGTAAAAGAATAAAGATAAAAGGGCAATTCCTCTGGGATACTTCACTGAGTACACCTGTAGTCCGCAACCGTAGCCATTTACCGGCTGCTGCCCGTAAAATCAATTACATTGCGGCGGAAGAAATCAGCGTGGCACTTGAAAAAGTGGTGAAGGATGCCGTCGCTATTCAGCGGGAAGATGCCGTACCTTTTATTGCCAAGATGTTTGGCTATAGCCGGGTAACAGAGGAAATGAAAGAAGAAATCCTGAAAGCCATTGATTTCAGTGTAGAAAATAACTATGTACAACAGGAAGGGGAGTTGCTGAAACCATAATATCGTACAAGGGCTGTATCAAAACCGAACACGTAATTAAATAATTATATTTGTTTGGTGTTGATATTGAAAAGTTGCCCGCATGGCATGTTTTTTCTTTCCATGTGTTTGGGAAGAGATTGAGTGAGGTAGGATTCATCATTAAATTTATCAGGATGTTTCGTAATCATCTCCTTATTGCCTGGCGCAACCTGCTCCGTTATAAATATTATTCACTGATCAATATTGCCGGTCTGGCTATTGGTTTGGCAGCCTGCTGGTTGTTGCTGTTATATGTACAGCGGGAAACCAGTTATGATAATTTTTATCCGCATGCTGATCGTATTTACCGCGCCGTTAACCGTGCCACGTGGGCGGGTGGTAACCTCAACCTGGCCACTACTTCCGCGCCTTTTGCAGCGGTATTGAAAAAAGATTATCCGGAAATAGAACAAACTACCCGGGTAGATCCCGAAGGTGGTGCGGCGTTGAAATACGGAGAAAAGAAACTGGAAGTAGGAGACATGCTTTTTGTGGACACTACTTTTTTTAATGTATTTGATTTTCCTTTTGTAGCCGGTGATGCTATGAGTGCATTATCTCAGCCTAATTCACTGGTGTTAACGCGCACGCTGGCGGAGAAGCTGCTGGGTACTGCATCTGATGCCATTGGAAAAACGGTGTTGACAGAAGACAGCACTGTTTATACGATTACGGCGGTGATGGAAGATGTACCCGTTAATTCGCATTTTTCTTTCAGTGCATTGCGGTTGCTGCCGCCTCATTATGACGAAGATGGCTGGCAGGATTTTAACGTATATACGTACCTGTTATTACAACCGGGTGCAGACGGTAAGAGGCTGGAAGCCAAGCTGCCGGCATTTTTTGAGCGGTATTTAAAACCGCGTATGGGAAATGTGACTTACAAAATGGAGTTACAGCCGGTCACTGATATTCACCTGCATTCTCATCTTGATT
>NZ_DATCVJ010001013.1:0-11323 GCF_036566945.1 Chitinophaga sp.
AGAGCCGATCAACCGGTTCGAAACTTATTTCATCAACAGGGCCGATCAGGCGCTCGCTTTAGCGGAGGCGGTGGGCCCTAATTGTGGGGTTTGTCTGGATACCTTTCACATGAATATCGAGGAGATGGATATGTATGCCGCTATTAAAAGTGCCAAAGGGAAACTGGTAGGCTTTCATGTGGCGGACAATAACCGGATGGCGCCGGGAATGGGTAACCTCAACTGGCAAAAGATCATAGATACCTTGAAAGCTATCAATTATAACGACGTGCTTTCTGTGGAATTCTGTGCGTCGCTGGATCGTACACCGGCCAATCCTTACCCGGATGCGATTGATGAAAACCCGGAAAACTTATCTGCCGAACAGGAAAAATTCCTGCAGGACCATGGCAGCACCGCTGTTACAGAGGAGTTTTATACCATGCTAACTACCCGATCCATTCATACTTTATCAAAACTTATTTAAAGAAGTCAACTGCTAACAGATGAAAATAGCTAATGTAGAAGCATTTTGGTTACGCTGTCCCGTTCCTAAAGAAAAACAACATACGTCCGACTATGGATTACTGGCCAACTTCGACATGACGTTGGTAGTGATCACGACAGAAGACGGTCTTCAGGGATTCGGAGAAGCCAAAGCAGCGGTTGGATCTTCGGGGGTATGTGCTTCCATCGTAAACTGTATTGAAAACGAATTGAAGCCTGCCTTACTGGGCAAAGAGGTGAAAGATATTACCCGTCTTTGGGAAGAAATGTATAATGGCACACGGGATCATTATGCATTGTCGAGAGGGCGAAAATTCCCTATCCTCGGCAGAAGAGGACTCACTATGTCGGCCATGAGCGGCATTGACACGGCTTTGTGGGACTTGAAAGGAAAAATGTTAAATGTTCCGGTGATGGACTTACTCGGTGGCGCCTGCAGGGATCAAATGCCGGCTTATGCCAGCGGAGGATGGGCAGATGCCACCAACATCGGCGCGCAGTTGAATGGATATGTGGCGAAGGGATTCGGGGGTGTGAAGATGCGTGTAGGCGTGATGGACCAAACCGTACAAAACAGTATTGACAGGGTAAAGGCCGCCAGAGCCGCTTTAGGACCCGATATTAAACTAATGGCCGACGCACATGGTACCTTTAGTGTGCCGGAAGCCAAACAATTTTGTCGGGGGGTGGAAGACTGTAACTTATATTGGTTTGAGGAACCGATTAGTCCTGATAATAAAAGAGGGACTGCAGAAGTAAGGGCATCTACACATATTCCTATCGCGGCAGGCGAAAGTGAATATACCAGTTTTGATATTCAGGCACTCTTGGAAATAAGAGCGATTGATGTGATTCAGCCGGATGCTGCCATCATTGGCGGCATTTCGGAAACGGTACGCGTAGCACACCTGGCCAGCGTACATCAACTGGAGTTGGCGCCGCATTGCTGGGGTTCTGCCTTTTCTTTTATGGCAGGACTGAATGTAGCATTTGCATCGCCTTCCGCCACTATCATTGAATTTTCACTGGGAGGAAACCCGATGATGTATGAGCTGGTGAAGGAACATATTACGGTGACAGATGGTCTGATACAGGCCCCTACTGCGCCAGGATTAGGCGTAACACCCGACTGGGATTTTGTACGGGACTATAAACAAAAAGTTTAGAAGTGGTATTTTTAAATGATTCTCTATGGCCAAAGCACTTAAAATTAATCACGTCACACTGATTGTAGACAACCTGGAAAAAGCAGGTAATTTTTATCAGCATGAATTAGGTTTGGAACCGCTGGCTGCCTTCCGGTTTGATTACCCTGTTATGTTTTTCAAGTTTAATGAAGAACAACAATTACATATCTCTGAGTGGGAAGATCGTACCTCCTTCCGTGGACATATTTGTGTGCAGGTAGACGATTTCAGCACGCTGTTTTTTCGCATGAAAGAACTGAATATCATTGATATCAACCCCTGGGGGAAAGTGAGAAAACTGCCCGATGGCGCCATGCAGATGTTTGTACGCGATCCTGCCGGCAACCTGGTGGAAATTTCTTCTATCCCAGGTGCGGAAGTAGATCCACGGATATTTTCAGATGAATTATATGAAGAAGGTTTGTATGTTTCCAACAGAAATGATTTCAGAGGATACAGATCGGATGATGCCACCTTATATCATAAATAACAAATGAGAAAAAACGTATTACTGCTCGAAACGATTGCAGCCGAAGCTTTAGCCGTTCTTCAGGAGCATGTGAATGTATTCACGGGATACGATGAAGCCAGTGTAAAAGATGTTTTGAACTGGGAAGAAATCCATGCCATCATTACACGGGGAAAAGGTTTGATCCATCAACCACTGATAGCTGCCTGCCCGCATTTACAGGTGGTAGCCAGATGTGGTGTAGGATTGGATAATGTAGATGTTGCTGCAGCCACCGCCAGAAAAATCCTGGTGATCAATGCACCCGGCAGTAATGCAGCCACCATTGCAGAACATACCCTTGCCCTGATGCTTATGTTGATGCGTAACATGTACGAATCCGTATCTGAGGTAAAACAGGACAACTGGAACTCGCGCAATCAATATGCAGGAGATGAACTGAATGGTAAAACCCTTGGCGTGCTGGGAATGGGAAATATCGGAAAACGGGTAGCACGACTGGGAGAAGCGTTCGGCATGGAAGTCCTGTATTGGAGTAAATCCGCTCAGGACCTGCCTTATAAATACCTGTCGCTGGAAAATGTATTACGATCTTCAGATGTGGTGAGTCTTCATCTTCCATTAAATAAAGAAACAGATAACATCATCGGATCAAAGCAATTGGAGATGATGAAGACAAACGCGTTATTAATCAATACCGCCAGGGGCGCATTGGTAGACCATGACGCGTTGTTACAGGCATTAAATGCACCCGTGATTTCCGGCTATGCGGCGGATGTGCTACCGGAGGAGCCACCGGCGCCGCAGCTGCCTATTGTACATCATCCACGGGTCATCATTACACCGCATTCGGGGAGTCTTACAGCAGCCACCTACCGGCAAATATGCCTGCTCACGATCAACAATGTAGTAGCGGCGTTGACGGGCGGAGCACCGGAACAGCATAGCATCTATAACCGTCATGCACTTCAATGATGATGGTGCTGAGTAACATCGCGCTTATACTGATGCGCCGCCAACATGCAGTAATGCCATCGAATATTTAAAGTTACCCGTCAAGGTTGTAAACTATAATCTCTGCTTACATGAAAAAATTCTGTGTTTGTTTATTCTTACTGGTAAGTACCAGCATGGTTTACACAGCCATACTCTTTGCGCAATCTTCCAAAAAAACGAAGCAGCCGCTGGTCGTTTTTGTGACCGGCGACCATGAGTACAGCGGTGAAGAAACCTTACCTATTGTAGCTGCCGCACTGGAAAAAGATTACGGCATGAAAACAATTGTGCTCAAAGCTTACCCAGATCATAACAGCGAAGAAAATATTCCGGGACTGGAAGCATTAAAAAATGCCGACCTGGTTGTTTTCTTTTTACGCTGGCGCAGGCTGCCGCCTGAACAACTGGCCTATATAGAGACTTATCTTAAAAGTGGCAAACCGGTGATGGGCTTCCGTACCACCACACATGCCTTCCATTACCCGGAAGGAGATGCCAGCGAAAAATGGAATGCCTTTGGAGAATTTGCATTGAATGCACCTCCGGGATGGGGAGGCGCCGCTAAACATACGCACTACGGACATGAGAGCAGCACGGATGTATACACCGTTAAAGAGCAGGCAAACAATCCTATTCTGACAGGTGTGGCTCCGAATTTTCATGTTCGCTCCTGGTTATACCGCGTGCTGCCCGATTATCCTGTGAAAGGCTCTACCTGGCTGCTGATGGGCAAAGCAGTCAATCCGGATAAAGAAGCGATCGACAATCCTGTGGCCTGGACTGGCACCAACGCCTTCGGTGGCCGTGTGTTTATGACAACCATGGGCCACCCGGAAGACTTCCAGCAGGAACCCTTTCAACGCCTGGTAGTCAATGCCATTCATTATGAGCTGGGCCTTAAAATTCCGCGCAAATGGAAAGGCAAAATGGATATACAGGTGCCTTACCGTGTGTCGAAATAAATGAAACGTTTCCTGATGCAGCTAAATTTATCGAAGATGTTCCGACTATTAAAAATTGGCAGATATGTACCGCTTATTCCCATCATACTGGCGATAGTGATATTGAATGCCTGTAAGTCCAAAGCCCCCGCTCCTCTTACGCTTTCCGGCACATCACATATTTCCCTGATTGGTAATAATCTGGGATCGAGAATGATAAATTATGATAATTTTGAAACGGAGTTATACGTCCGTTATCCGGATTATAAACTACACATCCGCAATATGTGCGATGGTGGAGAAACGCCTGGATTCCGGCCACATGCCAGCAGGAATTCGCCTTGGGCATTTCCCGGTGCAGAAAAATTCAATCCCGAACTGGCCAGGGAATTTCAGGCGATGGATAACCCCAGCCAGGGAAATTTCGATACGCCGGATCAATGGCTTACCCGACATAAAACGGATGTGATCATTTCCTTTTTCGGCTATAATGAATCGTTTAATGGAAAAGAAGGGCTCCCTAACTATAAAGCGGAACTGGATAGCTTTATCAAATGGACATTGCACCAAAAATACAATGGTACCTCCGCGCCGCAGCTGGCCATTGTTTCGCCTATTGCATTCGAGGATCTCTCTGATAAATATGATCTCCCGGATGGCCGTAAAGAAAATGAAAACCTGGCCTTGTATACGCAGGCCATGAAAGAAGTGGCTGATCACAATAACGTACTGTTTGTGGATGCATTTACGCCTTCCAAAAAATGGTACCAGGATACCAAAACACCATTGACCATCGATGGCTCGCAACTGAATGAAGAAGGCTATAAAAAGTTAGGCATTTTGCTGGCCGATCAGATTTTTGGGAATGCTCCCGCCATGGCTGCATCTAACAAACAGCTGGTACACGATGCCGTCATGGAAAAAAACTGGATGTGGCTCAACGATTATAAAATCCCTAATGGCGTGCATGTATACGGTCGCCGCTTTGATCCTTACGGACCAGATAATTACCCGGCTGAAATAGAGAAAATCCGGCAGATGACCGCCATCAGGGATACAGCCATCTGGCTGGCTGCGTCGAAAGGAGAGAAAATGGATATTGCTGCTGCCGATAAAAACACCAAAGTATTACCGCTCGTTAAAACAAATTACAATCCGGCTAAAAATGGGAGTCTGCGTTACCTCAGCGGAGCTGAAGCAGTAGGCCAGCTGAAAGTGCCACCAGGATATAAGATCGAGCTTTTTGCTTCAGAAGAGCAGTTCAAAGACCTGGCCAAGCCGATGCAGATGTCGTTTGATAATAAAGGTCGGCTATGGGTGTCGACCATGCCAAGCTATCCGCACTATAAACCAGGAGATGCCCGGCCCAATGATAAAATTATTATTCTGGAAGATACCGACCACGATGGTAAAGCAGATAAAGAAACCGTATTCGCGGATGGCCTTCACCTACCCATTGGCTTTGAGATAGCGCCGGAAGGGGTATATGTAGCGCAGGGAACCAATCTCAAATTGCTGATGGATACCGATGGCGATGATAAAGCAGATAAAGCAGAGATCCTGCTCAGTGGCTTTGATGATCATGATACACATCATAGCAGTCATGCTTTTACCGTCGACCCTTCGGGCGCCATATACTCAGGAGAAGGCGTGTTTCTGCATACGCATGTAGAAACTTCCTATGGCACCGTTCGAGCCTCCAATGGCGGCTTTTACAGGTATGATCCCAAACGCAGGAAACTGGAACGCACGGCACAATTGTCTATTCCTAATCCATGGGGCATTGCGTTCGATGATTGGGGCCAACCATTTTTCGCGGAAACCTCCAGCCCCGATATGCGCTGGATGCTCCCCGGCACTGTGTTGCCGAGATATGGAGAAGCCACGCATAAATCGATACAGCTGATAGAAGACAAACACAAAGTACGACCCACATCAGGACTCGAATTTGTATCCAGCCGCCATTTTCCGGATGAGGTGCAGGGCGACTTCCTGATCAACAATACCATCGGATTTTTGGGCACAAAAGAACATACCCTGCAGGACGATGGCACCGGTTATAAAAGCCATCATCGCATGGATTTGCTGGTGAGTGGAGATCCCAATTTCCGGCCGGTAGATCTGGAGTTTGCACCCGATGGCTCCTTGTATGTGATCGACTGGCATAACATTCTGATTGGACACATGCAACACAATGCACGTGATCCGCTGCGTGATCACTCACATGGCAGGGTATACCGCATTACCTATCCATCAAGACCATTGGTACAACCCGCACAAATAGCGGGAGCACCTATAAATGTATTACTCGACAATCTTAAATTGCCGGAATACAGAACCCGGTACAGAACCCGCCGCGAACTGCGGGGACGCGATGCTTCACAGGTACTCGCCCAACTGAAAACCTGGGTGGCTCATCTGGATAAAAATGATCCGCGATACGAACATCATTTGCTGGAAGGTCTTTGGGTAAGCTGGGGATTAGACAAAGTGGATCAGGATCTTTTAAAGCAGGTATTACAGGCGAAAGATTATCATGCCAGGGCCGCCGCGGTAGAAGTGGTGCGTTATACCGGACACCAGGTACCCGATCAGGCAAATTTACTGATGCAGGCAGCCAAAGATGAAAATAGTCGTGTGCGATTGATGGCGATTGTAGCCGCTTCCTGGATCGGTCCTGAAAAAGGGCTTCCCATTTTAGCAGAAGCGAAAAAAATGCCACTGGACGACTGGATGATCCATGCACATGAAGCAGCCGTAGCACACTTAAACGGTGTAAGTGTGAAAGAGGAAAAAGAGAAAGATGTGAATACAAATCTGAAAGGGAATGCACTGGCATTGTTTAATCAGGGGAAGAAAATTTATGCCATAGAAGGATACTGTAAAACCTGTCATCAGGCCGATGGCAAAGGACTTCCCGATTCCGGCTTCCCTCCGCTCGCTCACTCCGAATGGGTAACCGGCAGCGATGAACGATTGATTAAACTCGTCATGAAAGGAATCATGGGGCCCATCACCGTCAACCAAAAAGCCTATACCGGTCAGGTACCCATGACACCTTTTGGCGGACTATTGAAGGATGAAGAGATTGCTGCGGTTTTAACCTATGTCCGGAATTCATTCGGCAACACGGGAACGCCTATTGACCCGGAGAAAGTGAAAGAGATCAGAAAGACTATTGAAAGTAAAAAGGATTTCTATAACGCCGAACAACTGCTGAAAGAGCATCCCATGGAAAAATAAGTTAAAAGCCAAAAATCCCGCAGATGCAATGTCTGCGGGATTTTAATTTTGCACCCTGCTACAGGTGCCTGCTCAATTGATGATGGGATTCTTACATAATTTTAAGATCCTTTTATATTATTGCAGATTAAAATAAAAATACGGGAGATAAAGTATCCCCCGTATTCACTATCGTTATAAAAACCTACTAGTCAATTTCCACGGTAACATCTGCTGTTAAAGGATAACTTTGACATAACAGAATCAGTCCTGATTCCAGATCGGCCTGACGCAATGAAAAATTATTGAGCATCGTTACCTTACCAGCCGTAAGTCTGGCGGCACAAATACCGCAGGTGCCGGCTTTACAGGAATGAGGCAATGGAATCCTGTCTTCCAGCGCAGCGGCCAGAATACTTTTACCAACGCCTACTTCCAATAAATTAGATTGTTCATAAAAATGGAGCAGCACTTCCTGTTGACTCTCCGGCAGCGCCACGTTCCCCTCATTTTCTACCGGCGCAAACCATTCCAGGAAAATATTATCCGCCGGTACCTGCATCGCTGCTAACATTTCCTGGTGCATTTTCATTAACGCCGCCGGACCACAGATGAAGTACCTCGTACCTGCCTGCAGATCTGCTACGGCTGATTTAATAACTTTCTTTGCAATAAGTTTATTCACTCTTCCTTTACTGACGGTAGCATGGGACATATCCCTGATCGCTGCTTCCTGTGAAAGCGCGTAATGAATTTTCAATCGCTCACGATGACGATCGGCCCAGCTTTCCAGCAGAGCTTTAAAAATGATATCATCTGTGCTGCGACTGGAATAAATCAGCGTAACGGTGGCATCCGGATACTGATTCAAAAACGAACGGCCAATCGCAAATAACGGTGTAATCCCACTCCCACCTGCTAAAAGCACCAGATGCCTCACGGTGGCATCCTGATCGGGCATCACGAAGGAACCATGCGGGCCGCTCACCTGCCAGGTATGTATGTCCCGATGTTCATCCACAATATAATTACTCATCTTCCCACTGGCTACTCTTTTTACGGTGATAGCAGGATGCGTATCCTCCGGCAGGGAACTTAATGAATAAGACCGGGTTACCGGTTCGCCGGCAATGGTCAGGGTGATATTTACAAATTGTCCGGGCTTATAGTCAAATGCTGTTCCGTTTGTATTAAATATCACGGTTACGGCGTCGTTGGTTTCCCGTACAATCGCGGCGGTACTCCATGTATAGGTATTGGTCATGTTGTGCTGATTTTAAAATGCTCCTGCTTACAATTTCGCCGCTTTCAAACGGAGACTATTACTCACTACACTCACGGAGCTTAAAGCCATGGCAGCACCGGCGATCATAGGATCTAATAAAAATCCATTGAAAGGGAAAAGGATACCAGCCGCAATGGGAATACCTATTACGTTATAGATAAAAGCCCAGAAAAGATTTTGTTTAATGGTACTTACCGTTTTACGGGAAAGTTTCAGTGCCTTGGGAATGCTGTTCAAATCTGACGTAATCAGCGTCATTTTAGCCACATCCATTGCAATGTCGGAGCCTTTACCCATCGCGATGCTCACATCCGCCTGTGCGAGTGCATGGGAGTCATTAATCCCATCGCCCACCATTGCCACTACCTTTCCTTTTTGCTGCAATTCTTTTACGAAAGCCGCTTTATCTGCCGGCAATACTTCTGCCCTATAGGAGGTAATACCCACCATTCCGGCTACTGCGGCAGCGGTGTGGGTATTATCGCCGGTGAGCATATATACTTCAATACCATCTTTCTGTAAGGCGACTATCGCCTGCTTAGATGTTTCTTTAACCTTATCTGCAATTGCTACTACCGCGAGAAGCTGTTTACCAGAGGCAAAGTAGATCACCGTTTTGGCTTCCTCCTGCAAGGTAGCCGCGCGGGCCGCCTGTTGCAGGTCTATCACAATGTGCTGCTGTTCCATCAGCTTTTTATTCCCCACAAAATAATGTTGCTCATTGTATATGGCCTTTACACCCTGACCTGTAAGACTTCCGAAGCCGGATAAAGATACCGGTTTCACACCATTTTGTGATAAGTAACCCGTTACGGCTTCCGCTAAAGGATGCTCCGACTGTTGTTCCAATGAATAAAGGATGGCTTGCTGAAGCGATTGATCCTGCTGCGGGGCAGTCCATATCAGATCGGTTACCACGGGCTTACCTTCCGTGATGGTACCTGTTTTATCGAGGATAATAGCATTTACTTTATGGGCCAGCTCCAGGCTTTCGGCGTCTTTAATAAGGATATTATTCTCGGCGCCTTTACCTACACCTACCATGATAGCGGTGGGCGTAGCCAATCCCAATGCACAGGGGCAGGCAATCACGAGTACGGTAACAGCCGTCAGCAGCGCATGTGTGAAAGCATTATCTCCACCCAATAGCATCCAGGTGATAAAGGTAAGGATAGAAATACCAATCACGATGGGTACAAATATGCCCGCAATCTTATCTACCAGCTTCTGCACCGGCGCCTTACTACCTTGTGCTTCCTGCACCATTTTAATGATCTGTGCCAGCAAAGTATCCGTGCCTACCTTTTCTGCATGAAACTGAAAACTACCCTTTTGATTAATAGTGCCGGCAAATACGCCATCACCCTTCTTTTTTGCCACGGGCACCGGCTCACCGGTGATCATACTTTCATCTACATATGATTCACCATTGGCTACCTTACCATCTACCGGAATTTTTTCTCCCGGCTTTACCAGCAGCAGATCCATTACTTTCACGTTGGCAATAGGAATTTCCTGTGTATTGCCGGCGCTATCCACCAGCAACACTGTTTTAGGTTGCAGGCCGATCAACTTTTTAATAGCAGAAGAGGTGTTTGATTTTGCCTTCTCTTCCAATAGTTTTCCCAATGATATAAAGGCAATGACCACCGCAGCGGCTTCAAAGTACACATGGGCATGAAGACCGCGCTGATGCCAGAATTCCGGATACATCGTATTAAAAGCACTAAAGAGCCAGGCAATACCTGTACTGAGTGCTACTAGCGTATCCATGTTGGCCTTACCATGGCTTGCCTGTTTCCAGGCATTGATAAAGAAATTCCGGCCCAGAAAAAATACCACCGGCGTAGCTAATACCATCATGATCCAGTTACCATAAGGCATGTCCATAAAGAACATCCCGATAATAACAATGGGAAGCGATAAAACAGATGCCCAGATGGTGCGCTGTTTCACTTCCCTGTAATGCCGTTGCTGGGCTTCTTCCTTCACCTCATCCTGGTTTTCCTTATCAATGATCAGGTCGTAGCCAACGGAGCGGACTGCCTGCTGTAAAATTTCCGGGGTAACGCCGGGCTTGTACTGTACCCAGGCAGTTTGATTAGCGAAGTTCACGCCTGCATCTGCTACGCCCGGGACTGATTTTAACATGGACTCTACACTGACCGCGCAGGCCGCACAGGTCATTTCCAGTACAGGAAATGTTTCTTTGGTAATACCCGTTCCATTTTTTCTGATGACAGTAGTCGCCTGCCTGTCTGATATAGCTGATGACATAATTTCCTATTTTATGCAAAGCTACGTCGGGGATAGGGAGAAGGTGTTATATTATTAAGGGGAAATTGTATATAATTTTGAGGGGACTGGTCTATTACATACAACAAATGTAAAAAGTATATTCGAGATAAAACCTTTAGTGCGAAACCGCTAAAGGTTTTATCTCGCCCTCAGCGAGGCTATTCATTGGGCAAACAATAAATATCAACATCAAAATCAATATCTAATTCTTTTACTAGCCTGTTATACCTTGAACCTAAATGTAATCCTGGAATACTCTCTCCATTGTCAAAATATATAAATAATCCACAAGAGAACTCACAATTATATTTTTTGCACAAAATTCTAAAGATATCAATCTTCTCTTCAATAAAATCAACTAACATATCCATCTGTTGTTCAAAAGGAATATGTTTGTCAAAGGAAGCATCCAAAAGCCAACCATTTTTTTTCGCTAACA
>NZ_DATCVJ010001014.1:0-2445 GCF_036566945.1 Chitinophaga sp.
ATACCTGGTGGAAATGCAGAAGAAAGCGGTGAACCAATACCTGCAGGAAGCCAAAAAACTGATTTCCGAAGGTAAAGAAGATCCTAAAACCGGTGGATTGGCCCTGATGCGCGCCTGGAGAGGCTTGCCAAAGAGCAGTGCACTGATCAAATATCTCAGTGAAGCAGGTAACAGGGTATTATTACAGAAAGCAGAAAACTACTACCTGGCAGATCAGCAACGCGAAATGCCTAAGGTAGATGAAGGACTGTTCTTTGTTATCGAAGAAAAACAAAATAGTGTAGACCTCACCGATAAAGGTATTCACCTGATCACACAAGGCGGAGAAGATGCAAACTTCTTTATTCTGCCAGATGTGGGTTCAGAATTGGCAGAAATTGAAAAACTGTCAGTTGCACCTGAAGAGAAATTGCAGCAGAAAGATATATTACTGCAGGACTTTGCCGCTAAGTCAGATCGTATCCATTCCGTTCAACAATTATTAAAAGCCTACACTTTATTTGATAAAGATGTAGAGTACGTAGTAATGGACGGTAAAGTGAAGATCGTTGATGAGCAAACCGGTCGTATTCTGGATGGCCGCCGTTACTCTGATGGCTTGCACCAGGCGATTGAAGCCAAGGAAAATGTGAAAGTGGAAGCTGCCACCCAAACATTTGCTACCATCACGCTGCAGAACTTCTTCCGTATGTATCACAAGCTGGCGGGTATGACCGGTACAGCTGCAACGGAAGCCGGTGAACTCTGGGAAATCTACAAACTGGATGTGGTAACCATTCCCACCAATCTCCCGATCACCCGTATCGATGCAGAAGATCTGGTATACAAAACCAAAAGAGATAAATACAAAGCTGTTATCGAAGAAATCAAAACACTGCAGGCAAAAGGTCGCCCGGTACTGGTAGGTACTACCTCCGTGGAAGTATCCGAATTGCTGAGCAAGATGCTGACCTTCGATAAAGTAGCACATAATGTACTGAATGCGAAACAACATGCCCGTGAAGCACAAATCGTTGCAGAAGCAGGTTTGCCGGGCGCCATTACCATCGCTACCAACATGGCAGGTCGTGGTACGGATATTAAACTCGGACCCGGCGTAAAAGACGCAGGTGGTTTGGCGATTATCGGTACAGAAAGACATGAAAGCCGTCGTGTAGACAGACAGTTACGTGGTCGTGCCGGTCGTCAGGGTGATCCGGGAACTTCACAGTTCTTCGTTTCCCTGGAAGATGATCTGATGCGTATGTTCGGTTCAGAACGTATTGCAGGCCTCATGGACCGTATGGGTTACAAAGAAGGAGAAGTGATCCAGCATAGCATGATCACCCGTTCCATCGAAAGAGCACAGAAAAAAGTAGAAGAAAATAACTTTGGTATCCGTAAGCGTTTGCTGGAATACGATGATGTGATGAACAAGCAACGTACCGTGATCTACGCAAAACGTAATCACGCCCTGTTTGGCGAACGTCTGGCAATAGATATCGACAACGCATTCTATGATGTAGCGGAAAACATGGTGGCTACCCACAAAGCAAGTGGCGACTATGAAGCTTTCAAAATGGATGCTATCATGAACTTCTCCATTGATACTACTATCACCAGAGAAGAACTGAACAGAACAGATATTCCTAATCTGTCTTCCAAACTGTATCACGAAGGAAAAGATAACTATACGCGCAAAGTAAATGAACTGATCGGTAACACACTGCCGGTGATTGAGCGCATCTACCAGGAACAGGGTCACCAGATCGAAAATATCTCTATTCCGTTTACAGACGGTAAAAAAGGTATCAACGTAATGGCCAACCTGGCCAAAGTGGTAGAAACCAAAGGTCATGAAACCATGAATGCCCTGGAACGCAGCATCACCCTGGCATTGATCGATGAGTCCTGGAAAGAACATCTGCGTGCAATGGATGATCTGAAACAATCCGTACAGAGCGCCGTTTACGAACAGAAAGATCCGTTACTGATCTACAAATTCGAAGCATTCAACCTGTTCAAGGAAATGGACGGTGAAACCAGTCGCGATATCGTTTCGTTCCTGTCTAAATGCGGTATTCCTGTGAATAACCAGGCAGAGGAAACTGCGCCTGAAATCAGGGAAGCAGTAGAAGAAAAAACGGATATGAGCCGCATGCGTGCATCTCATGAAGATATGCTGGATCACAATGGACACCAGGCTGGTGTGCCAGACTTCCAGACAGCGGAAGAAGTGAAAACAGAGCCGATCCGTCACCAGGGACCACAGATTGGTCGCAATGACCTGTGCCCTTGCGGTAGCGGTAAGAAATACAAACAATGCCATGGCAAGAACGCGTAAGCGACTTTACCGGTAAATGATATCAGAACGGATTACGGCAACGTAATCCGTTTTGCATTAATTTCGCCCTGTAATAAGTAAATGAACGATGATGGAGATTAACCGCTATATAGACCATACTG
>NZ_DATCVJ010001015.1:0-11503 GCF_036566945.1 Chitinophaga sp.
CCGCCGGAAGCGGTATACTTCATCCCCGGAGGGGTTTGCGAAGTCGATTTTTGTCCGTTGCCCAGGTCCCAGTTCCAGTCGGTGATAGGGATATTGGGGGAGGTGACGGTGGTGTTAATAAAAGATACCGGTTGCCCTGCACACGTAGCCGGTCCGGTGGTGAAATCGGCTACCGGCGCCAGTATGTCAATATCGTTTGGCTTGGTGACGATGTCGTCGCAATAGGCGGCGTCTTTATAATGAATGGTGAGTTGATTATTGTAGGTACCTTTTGTGGCCCATGTTTTTACATAGGTTTGGTTGGTAGTGGTATATACTTCGCCGTCGCCGAACTGCCAGGTATAGCTGGATACCAGTCCCAGTGGCACATTCAGCACTTCATAGGTCGCTTTGCTACCACGACAAATAGCGCTGACACCGGCGGTAAAATCTGCTCTGAAATAATAGACTGCCTGGAAGCTGCTATGGTGGCAATTATTACCATTTTCTCCGATAGTAAGACGAACCGTGTAGTTACCAGGGGTAGTATAATTATGTACAGCATCTCTGGTATTCAGCAGCGGTGTATTATCTCCAAAGTCCCATTCGTAGGTGGTATTGGCATCCGTACCAATGGAATTATTGGTGAAGATGAATTTGCTTTTATCGGTACAGTCACGCACCACATTGAATTGTGATACCGGGCCTGTTACGACTACTGTAGCTGGTGTAGCGGCGGTGAAACAGCCATTGCTGCCGGCTTTCATTTTTACCGTCAGCGTACCATTGGCATTGAAGGAATGTCTGATATCATTATTGCTGCCTTCATCTGTGGTCCCATCGCCAAAATCCCAGCTATAGGTGTCTGCGTAACTGGCGTTAGCCAGCAGTCTTACCGGATCTCCCACACAGGTATTGGTGGGCGATACGCTGAAACTTACATTGGTAGGCGGATTACCGGTATGAACATATTTATCGAATGATTTGGTGATAACGCACTGGTTTTGTGTGGTAACGGTAACGCCTATATTATAAGTGCCGGTTTGTGTATAAATGTGATTAACGTTGCCGTTGCCGGTTGTTTGTGTATTGCCATCTCCAAAATTCCAGGCCCAGGAAGTTGCCGGATCATTGATGCCATTGGCGGAGGTGGCGGTAAAGGCGGCGGTATAAGGTACGCAGCCAGACAGTGGCGTGGACAGTGTGATATCCGGCAGTGAGATATCGATATAGGCAGGCTTTTTCAGTGTTGCTGTACAGCCGTTGCTGTTAGTAACGGAGAGTGTAACGTCAAATTTGCCCGCACGGATATAACTATGCGACATATAGGCGTTGCTGGTAGTCACCACGGTACCGTCTCCAAAATCCCAGGTGCGGCTGGTAGCATCTAAAGTGGCATCCGTGAAATTGGCGGTATATACTTTACAGCTTTTAGTGACATCTGCAGAAAAGGCTACCTGCGGGGTACTGCCTATGACCATGGTCCGGTAGTAAGTGCTGGTAATAACGCCGCCTATTACCTGGTATTTTGCTTCCAGTGTAATTTTTATAGGGCCTCCGGTAGTATAAGTAACCTGAGGATCAATATCATGTGATGTTCTGCCATCGCCAAAATCCCAGTTATAGGCAATGGGGGTACCGGTACTTGTATTTTTTAGCGTAATCGTAACGGGCGTGCACAGGCTACCCGGCGCAGCTGTATAGGTGAAATCCGCTTTCTGCGCCAATAAGTTATTTGCCTGCAATAGAGATATCAGGAGCAGCAATGTGCATAAACACTTGGCCTGTAGGTATTTCATAGGGTACACAGGTTTTCCATTAACTAAATAGCTCCACAAATTAACAAAAAATACATATATAAATTTTTTGATTTTCAGATTTTTTGATATTCGAGGTGTTTTATGCCTCCATGACGGCATAAAACACCATTTCCGGTACCGAAAAATGCGAAAACCTGGAGATTATCTGATCAGCGTAACATTTCCTTTCAGCAAATTCACTGCGCCCTTGTCGCAGACTACTTCCACATAATACACGAATACGTCAGGATTCAGAACGGTCCCTTTATATTTACCATCCCAGCCTTTGGAGGGATCATTTGAATTAACACCGGTACGCTCAAACACCACTTGTCCCCAACGGTTAAATATTCTGAAGGTGCGGATGGTTTGCATCCCCTGTCCCCGTACATAAAAAACATCATTCTGGCCATCGCCGTTAGGGGAGAAGCTATTGGGAATGAAGATGCTTCCTTCATCACATACCAGTTTCAACGTAATGTCGTCTGTGGCCGTGCAGCCAAACTGATTCGTCACTTTTACGTGATAGGTGATGTCGTCTGTAGGAGTAGCCGTTGGCGTTAGACAATCATAGCAGTTGAGTCCTTTCACAGGTGTCCATTCTATTCTGATAATGTCATCGCTGCCTGTTACCGGTAATGGAATGATGGACCCCGTAGCAGTGACGATATCCGGGCCGGCATTTATAACCGGGGCCGTACGAACATATATTCTGGCCAGTACTGTATCACTAAAGCAGGCACTGTTATTATATCCTACCACCTGATAAGTGATGTTGCCATCGGGCGTAGCTGTTGGATTGGGTATATCTGCCCGATCGAGTCCCCTGGCTGGAATCCACTGGTAGCGCAATGCACCACCGGCATTCATTTTTACACTTTCTCCCGCGCATATTTCCGCGTCCTGTGCATAAATATGAAAAGGTTGGGTGACTGTTACGGGTATTTCTCCCTTATTCGTACACCCATATTCGTTAGTAGCGGTAACGCGGTATACAGTATCGATATCCGGTTTTACCTGTGGTGAAACACTGGCAGCATCCGAAATATTATAATCCGTCCATTGTACGGTAACGTTGGCGGTGGTATTGGCCTGCAGTTGCAGTACACTTCCTTTACATATCGCAGCGGTGCCCGGTGATGGATTCAGTATAGGCGAAGGATTTACCACCATGCTGGCGGTAGTGGTAGCAGGGCAGGAACCATCGGTATTGGTAATGGTTAATACCACCGGCACTGTACCCGGGCTGCTCAGGGTAATTTCAGGAGGTGTCGGCTGATTAAAGGTTTGGTTTGCACCTACCTGCCATAGCCATTTAGTGCCCGGTATATTTTTGGTATCAGTACCGGATAATTGTATTTTCCCCGACACACATAAAGGCAGGATAGGCGCTATCACGGGCACAGGCTGTGGTGGAATCACCACCGGTAGTATTTTTTCATCTATACAGCCGTAAGCACTTGTTACCACCAGCTTTACATTGGTTGTTCCGGGCTGTGGATAAGTAAATTTACCATCTGCAGTGCTGGCAGTGTTATCAGGATTGCCCGGTACGCCGAAATCCCACGCGTTGGTGAAATCCAGTGCGAGCGAGTCTTTTGTCAGTGTTTTACTGTTATTGGTAAACGTTACCAAGCCGCCACCGCAAGCCTGGAAATCATTGGTCGAGAAATCTGCCGTGGCTTTATCCACAATAATTTTATCATTCCCCTCTGCCTTCACTACGCATCCCTGGTTATCCAGCAGGGATACCCTCGGATAATAAATACCTGATTTAACATAAGTATGTGAAGGAGAAACAGGTGTGGTAGAAGTTAGTACCGTACCATCATCAAAGTCCCACATATAACTGTCGGTTTTAACGGAGGTAGCACTGATGCTAACATCCAATGGTACACAACCCTGTGTGGGAGTTGTTTTCATGGTGCCGTCAGGTCCTTTGATGGTAATGGGTAAGGTAGCGGTACTGGAACAGCCGCCTTCTGAATATACGGTCAGCACTACATCGTATGTTCTGGCACGCGCATAAATATGTACATCCGGATTGTTTTTGGTGGAAGTACCATTATCCCCAAAATCCCAATTGGCATTTTTATAATCAGTGGAGGTATTGGTGAATAATACTTTTACCGGCGGACATAGATCCAGGTCAGTGGGAATGGTAAAGGATGCTTTTGGATTTGGTACGGTGATCACATTTGTTTTAGTGATTTCGTCCGTACAACCGGCAGTGGTGGTTACTTTCAGTACCACGTTATAGGTGCCCGGGATACTGTATATTTTTACTGGTTTGTTGCCGGTACCTACCGTATTATCGCCAAAATCCCATGCGTAAGACTGCACGTTGCCCTGAGACTGGTCTACGAAAGTAAATGATTTGTCCAGGCAGGCGATGTTGGTAGGCACCATGAAATCCGCTTTCACACGGTCAAAGGGAATTACTTTCTGGATTTGGGATATGCAGCTGAATTTATCCGTGACCGTCAATGAAACCGTGTAATCGTTGGCGTTAGTATAGGTATGTTTGATATCCAGTGGTTGTACTGCATAGTTTTCTTTACTACTGCCATCACCAAAATCCCATTCCCAGTTGAGTATCTGATTGCCTGTGTTGGTAGTTGATTTATCTGTGAATGTAAATATTTCGTCCTTACATCTTTTGCCGGTGTAATCAAAATCTGGATCACTACCGTTTACGTCAATGGATACAACGGGCGCATCTTTAATACAACCATTTTTGTCTGTGATGGTAAGTTTGATGGTGAAGGTGCCGGTTTTATTATACTGATGAGCAATTCCTTTGGTCGGATCAAAGTTAAATGCCTGGATAGCCTGTATCGGGCTTCCATCTCCCCAATCCCATTTATATTCATTGATATTATCATTATTCAGCGGCCCCAGACTGATATTGATTTGTTCCGTTTTACATATACGCGGTTTGTCGGGAGTAATTACCGGTTTCTCATCTATAATATTCACAGATAAGGTATAGGTACTGGTGCAGATGCCATTATCGATGGTGAGCTTTACCTGTTTAATACCGGTGGTTTGATAGGTGAAATCCGGACTCTGATCTGTAGCCGTAGCGCCGTTTTCGCCAAATTCCCATAACCATGTTTGCACAGGAGTAGGAACAGGACCAAACGTGGAGTTGTCTGTAAACTTTCGATGGTATGGATCTATGCAATCCGGTGTGGTAGTAAAACGGGCTATTGGTGGAATAATCTGGATATAATTTCTTTTGATCAATTGTGTTCTGCAACCATAATTGTTTACTTCCAGGATCACGTCGTGATTGCCAATTTCATTGAACCGGTGGTTAGGGTTTTCTTCTGTACTGTTGCTGTTATCCTGTACAAAAGTCCAGATCCAGGAAGTACCACGGGGTACCGATAAGTTGGTAAACTGTACCGGATCTTTAGCACAGGATTTCAATGGTGTGGCGATGAAATCAACCACCGGTTTAATGCCTGCCGTAATAATGGTTTGACCAGTGGCAATGCAGCCGCCTGCGGTGGTAACGGTTAAGTTTACGTAGAAGATGCCTTCTTTGGTGAAAACGTGCGTAGGCTTTGCGGCAGTAGATGTAGTACCGTCACCAAAATTCCACTGGTAGCTTACAATAGGGTCAGGAATATTTACTTCTGCATAAAAATCGACTGGCAACGGAATACAGCCTTCCGCTACACTCCGATAGATAGAAAGATCTGGTTTTATGATATTGATATAATCAGGTTTGCTGACGGTTTTAGTGCATCCCAATGCGTTAGTGGCGGTGAGACTAATGGAAAAGGTCCCTTCTTGGGTATAAGTATGGGAAGGATTTTCAGTGGTGGCAGTGGTGCCGTCGCCGAAGTTCCAGCTCCAGGAAGTAGCATTGGAAGACTGTGCATTAAATTGCGTGGTAAAAGGCGTTGTACAGGCACTTATCGGTGTGGCCACCGGATCAATATCTGGTACCGGATTGACGTGAATCGTTTGTTGTATTTCTTCCATGCAGCTGCCTAATGTGGCCTGCATTTTAATAAGGTAATCACCAGGCGTTGTAAATTGTTTTACTGCATCGGTGGTGGTTTGGGTGGTGCCGTCCGGAAAAGCCCAGGTAACCATATCCGGCGTTGGCTGTGTGGTATTTTTAAAAGTAACCGCTTGTCCTGCGCAAGGTGAAGAGAAAGTAAATGCCGGTTTCACTTTTGCGATAACGATGTAATCTGTTTTGGTTAATAGTGCAGAACAGCCACCGCTGGTAGTAGCAGTTAGCTTCACCGTAAATTTTCCTTCTTTCGTATAGGTGTGTTGGTTAGTTGTGCCGGTGGTACCATCGCCATAATCCCAGGTGTAGGTAACCGGGTCGGGAGAATTATTGATAGTGTTATTGAAGAAATTTACAGTAAAAGGTGTGGTGCAACTTTGTGTTCTGTCGGCTGTAAATACCGGAGCAGGCGCACTTTGTACCTTTACAGATACGGGGCCGCCGGTACTGGAACATCCCATGCTATTAGTTACGGCACTGATGACGTTAAAGGTACCAGCCTGTGTATAGGTATGCGGAACATTTACTCCTACGGCGCCGCCCCCGTCGCCAAAGTCCCAGGTGATGTCGGCGATGGTGCCATCGCCGGGAGTTGACTGATCCTGAAAGGTAGCCATGTAGGGCGCGCATCCGGTAGAACTGCTGGTAGTAAATTTAGCGGTAGGCTTATTGTATACCTGTATGTCAATCTGTTTGACAATTACATTGGCGGGTCCGTAGGTGGCCGTCATTTTTACATGATAGATACCAGGATTCTGGAATGTTTTTGAAGGGGTGAGGTTATTGGCCACATTGGCCCCCAATCCAAAATCCCATTCCATGTTTGTATAGCCGGGATCCATTGTGGCGCTGAAGTTAACCAGAAACGGCGGACAGGCAGCCAGTTTATCTGCCTTAATGGATACGGATTGCGCATGGGCGGAAAAAGCCATGGCCATTACAGGCAGCAGACCACAAAAAAAATGTCTTATGACAATCCGCAAATAATTGAGTAGGCTTTTCATGGCATAGGTTGGCGTTAAAGCCGGTTCATAGGTATATTCAAAGTATAAAAATAGTAATAATGTTTGGAAAAGCGATAGGTTTATGTATGTGGCTGAATGGCCGTAACTTAGCTTAAAAGATGCAGGATATGGATAGTCAGTATTGGAATAACAGGTATGTTAATGGCGATACCGGTTGGGATATGGGAGCCGTGTCGCCTCCGTTGAAAGCGTATATTGACCAGGTGCATGACCGCGATGTTCGTATACTCATTCCCGGTGGAGGCAATAGTTATGAAGCCGCCTACCTGGTCGGACAGGCCTTCAGCGATGTGACCGTACTGGACATTGCGCCGGTACTGGTAGCGCAACTGCAAAAATCGTTTGCCCGTACCCGTGTGAAGGTATTGGAAGAAGACTTTTTTGCACATAAAGGGAGTTATGATCTTATATTGGAGCAAACATTCTTTTGTGCCCTACCACCTTCACGCAGAGCAGACTATGTGAAACATATGCATTCGCTGCTTAAACCCGGTGGTCACCTTACCGGTGTATTATTTAACAGAACCTTTGCACAGGAAGGTCCGCCTTTTGGTGGTGCTGAATCGGAATACCGGGAATTATTTGCCCCATATTTTGAGTTCAAAACTTTATACCCTTGTTATAATTCGCATCCGGCCAGACAAGGATGTGAACTGTTTATTAACTTTATGCCGAAACTGGAAAAATTATGCGCAGATTCTTATTAATAGCCATGGTATTGCTGCCAGGGAGTTTCCTGATGGCACAACAAAAACAGTCCGAGGATGCAGCCGCATTTGATAAGGATATTCAACAATCTGGTATACAGGTATTTGATGTACGTACCGCCGGTGAATTTAACACCGGACATTTGCCACATGCATTACAGGCAGATTATACAAAGAAAGAAGAGTTCAAAGACAGGGTGCAATACCTGGATAAGAAGAAGCCGGTATACATTTATTGTTTGAGTGGTGGTCGTAGCAGTGCTGCAGCCAAATGGATGAGAGAAAATGGGTTTGGACAGGTGGTAGAACTGGAGGGGGGTATTAACGCGTGGAAACAAGCGGGCAAGCCTTTAGATGGTGTGGCCGATAAACAGCCGCAGCTCAGTATTGCAGATTATAACAAAGCGGCGCTTTCAAAAGGATGGGTGCTGACAGACGTAGGCGCAGCCTGGTGTCCTCCGTGTAAACAGATGGAACCGGTGTTGGAAAAATTCTTCCAAAAACATCAACAGGTAAAAAAAGTTTTTGTTGATGGTGGTAAAGACCAGGATGTTATGAAAGCGATTAACGCCGGCAAGTTGCCTACTTTTATTTTTTATAAAGATGGAAAAGAAGTGGGGAGAAAAGAAGGTGTGATGGAGTTGGCGGAGCTGGAGCGATTAGCCGGGTTTTAGAGCTTGCCTTAGGTAGATGATTTTCGCGGTTTTTTGTCTTTCCCAGGATTATACTGATTATACTGATTTTCCAGATTTTTACTTTTTGATTTTGTAAGATTTTCCTGAAAACAAAAAATCATCAAAATCAGTATAATCAGTATAATCCTGGGAAAGACAAAATTCGCGTTTATAAATTATAGATCCCGCCGTACTTCTTCTTTGCATATTCCAGGAAATCCCCGAATACCAATTCTTTCCCGGTTACTTTTTTACATAATTCACTGGAGGTATAAAATCTGCCGAAAGGATGGATGTTATGACGCAACCATTCCAGTAGTGGCTGGTAATTACCGGTGGCGATGCTGTTATCTAATCCGGGCACCTGTTTTTGTGCGGCGGTAAAGAATTGCGCTGCGTAAAAACTACCGAGGGAATAGGTGGGGAAGTAACCAAAGCTGCCGTGTGACCAGTGGATATCCTGCAATACGCCCTGTACATCATCCGGTACTTCTACGTGTAGGTATTGACGGTAGTATTCATTCCAGGTATGTTTCAGGTCTTTTACAGCAATACTGCCATCTATCAGGCCCTTTTCAATTTCGTAGCGGATCATGATATGGAAATGGTAGGTCAGTTCATCGGCTTCTGTGCGAATGAGCGAGGGCTGTACTTTATTGATGGCCTTATAAAAATCTTCCAGTGATACCTGGCTTAAATTTTCCGGGAAAAGTTGTTGCAGGCGTGGGTAATGATGTTGCCAGAAGAGGAGGCTGCGGCCCACATTATTTTCCCATAGCCGTGACTGTGACTCGTGGATACCGAGGCTGGTGGCTTCGCCACAAGGTAAGCCGTATTGTTCGGTCGGAAGTCCCTGTTCGTAGAGAGCATGTCCGCCTTCATGGATGCAGCTCCAGGTCATGTTACCGAAATCATTTTCATCGATGCGGGTGGTTACCCTTACATCCTGGGGATTAAAGCTGGTGGTAAAAGGGTGTTCTGAAATATCCTGACGGCCAGCCTGCATATCGTAGCCCATGTTTTCCAGCAGGGAGATACCGAATTTCCATTGCGCGTCCCGGTTATAGTGGGCATGAAGGAAATCTTTATTAACAGCAGGTTGTTGTTCTATTTGTGTGAGCAGCGGAGAGAGGGCTGTTTTTACTTCATTGAAGATGGTGTCCAGCATTTGGGTATTGGCGCCTTTCTCATATTCATTCAGCAGAGCATTGTAGGGATGGCCTTCATAACCGAGGATATCGGTTTCCTGTCTTTTCAGGGCAATCATTCTGGAAAGGGCTGGTGCAAAGATGCTGTAGTCGTTGGCTTTGCGTGCTTTTACCCAGGCATGATAACTTTCGTTGGTGACGGTAGACATTTCAGCCACGAAAGTGGCCGGGTATTTTTTATTTTTTTCAAAATCTTCTGTGGAGAGCAGGATATTTTTCTGCGCTACGGCATCGGTAGTGGTATTGCCTTTGAGGGCCTGGAGTACGGCATCCAGTTCCGGGGCAGTAAATAATTCGTGGGCAATGGTGCTGAGGGTGGTGATCTGCTGACCACGGAATCCGGCGCCTTTTTCAGGGAGATAGGTTTCCTGATCCCAGCCCAGTACTGCCAGGGCATTTCTTACGTCTGCAATTTTTTGCATTTTTATTTTGTAATCCGCATATTGTTCTGCTGTAGATTTGCTTCCGGGCATAAAACTTATTTTTTTGCAAATTTAGCAGATGCCGGGAATGAACCATTAATTTTTGCAGATATGAAAATAAAAGAGATCATACAGGTGATAGAGCAGTTTGCTCCTTTGCAGTACCAGGAGAGCTACGATAATGCGGGGCTTATTTTTGGGCAGGCAGACCGGGAGGTGACGAATGCCTTGCTGACCCTGGATGCCACAGAGGCGGTAATAGACGAGGCCATCGCGAGGGGCTGTAACCTGGTGATTGCCCACCATCCGATTGTTTTTGGGGGGCTGAAGAAAATTAATGGGAATAGTTATGTGGAAAGGGTGGCCATTAAAGCCATCAAAAATGATATAGCGGTGTATGCGGCGCATACCAACCTTGATAATGTGCGGAACGGCGTATGTGCGCAGATGGCGACTATGCTGGGATTGGAGGAGTGCCGCGTGCTGCAGCCGAAACGGGGATTGCTGAAAAAGTTGTACACTTTTGTGCCGGAGGCAGATATTGAAGCCGTAAGGACGGCCTTATTTGAGGCGGGTGCGGGAAATATTGGTAACTACAGTGAATGTAGCTTTAACGGGGCAGGGCAGGGAACTTTCAAGGGAGCGGAGGGAACGGACCCTTATGTAGGGACGCCTGGAAAAAGACATTTTGAGGCAGAAATAAAGTTGGAAGTAATTTTTCCGGTATATTTGGAAGGTAAAATTTTGAAGGCGCTGCAGAGCGCCCATCCTTACGAAGAGGTGGCATATGATGTTGTGAGTCTGGATAATGCTTATCAGCAGGTGGGTTCGGGATTAGTGGGTGTTTTGCCGGAGGCCATGGAAGAGATGCAATTTTTACAATATGTGAAGCAGCAGTTTCAGACAGGTTGTGTGAAATATACCCCTTTGCGGGGCCGATCCGTAAAAAAGGTGGCGTTGTGTGGAGGAGCAGGAAGTTTCCTGTTAAAGCAGGCGATAGCGGCAGGCGCGGATGCCTATATATCATCGGATTTTAAATACCATGAATTTTTTGATGCTGATAATCAATTAATTATAGCAGATATTGGACATTTTGAGAGCGAGCAGTTTACAGTAGAATTATTTTATCATATATTGACTGAAAAATTCCGTAATTTTGCGCCTCTTAAATCTACGATTAAAACAAACCCGGTAAATTATTTATAATACATGGCAACCGTAAAAGAATACTCCGTTGAAGAAAAATTAGCGTCTGTACTCAGATTACAGAAGATTGATTCCAAGCTGGATGGAATCCAGGTGCTGAAAGGGGAGTTGCCGATGGAGGTAAAAGACCTGGAAGACGAGATCGAAGGATTGAACACCCGCCAGTCTCATATCGAGAATGAGATGAAAGGTATACAGGACTTCGTTGCCAGCAAGAAGAACGCTATCAAAGAAGCCGAAGCGCTGATCAAGAAGTACGAGAAGCAGCAGGATAATGTGAAGAATAACCGTGAGTTTGAAGCCATCACCAAAGAAATGGAGATGCAGGCGCTGGAAATCAAGCTGGCTGAAAAGCATATCAAGGATGCTAACGAAGAGATTAAAGAGAAGAGCCGTGTCCTGGAAGTAGCTAAGAAAGCGGTAGCTGATAAAGAAGCGAATCTGAAGCAT
>NZ_DATCVJ010001016.1:0-17070 GCF_036566945.1 Chitinophaga sp.
CGGCAGACATCGTGGAAAACCCCGTGAGTACATCTTTTCCATCAGCTGTTTTCACCAACACATCATAGTCATAAATATACTGGTCGTTAAGGGTAGAATTAGTTCGTTCTTCTTTTGTAATAATAGCGGAACCTTTTATACCATAGACATTTAAAAACCAGGCGTTCAGCATATGCGCCAAAAAAATATTGGCGATGGGTAGCACGAGGGCCAGAATAGCATACAGGGTCTTTTTTCTCCAGATGCTGATCAACGTGAAAAGCAGCAAAATAACCAGGAAAGACCATCCCGGATGATGGCTGAGAAAGTACAGCATGGCAGATATGATTTTCATGGGCTACAACTTAGGTTTTTCTATATATTATTAAGACAAACCTACTACTAAAAAACTGTATATTAAAGCCGTATAACTACGTAAATCTGCAGTACTACCATGGGACTTTTCTCCACCAACGATCTCACCCTTCATTCAATAAATTTTTTAATATTTTCTCCCAGGTCAAACACCTTCGCTTTGTTACCCGCAGATTTAATAAGACTGCTGCCAGCCGCGCTGCGATAACCACCCGCACAATGCACTACAATGGGTTTGTTTTGCGGAATAATCATGGCCTTTTCCCGCAATTCAGGCAAGGGTATCCGCCATGCATTTTCAAAAACAGGTTGCTCATCAGACTCATTGTTATTTCTAATATCTACAATAGTATAATCCTGTGGTCTATTGGTAAAATTTTCGATGTCTATCATCTCCATATTTGCATTTCCACTTTCAAATACAAATGCATTTTCTATAAAGGTTTCATAACCAATTTTACTACAACGGGCTATCACGTTATCGAGTGCTTCTTCACTTTCAGCCACGAGGTAGAAAGGCTCCGCAGGAGCGATAATACTTCCCAGCCAGGTTTCAAATTTTCCGCCGTTCTGCAAATTAATCGACCCGGGCAAATGGCTGCTTTTAAATATTGCTGCCGGCCTGGTATCTACAATCATTATATTTTCATCCATTGCTCCCTGCGGTGCTCTTCTTACTGCCGCGATGGTGTGCACCAAATTAGCTGCACCGCGTTTATTCACTTCCACATTATAAGGAAAGTATTTAGGGATAAACGGCTGCCCTTCATTTAACGCATGAACGAATGCTGCTTCGCTCATTTCCTGCAATGACCAGTTATTTATTTTTTCAATACCTATTGTACTTTGTTTTTCTTTACCGAGAGATTTACCACATAATGTTCCTGCACCATGCGCCGGATATACCAATACCTCATCTTCCAATAACATCAGTTTATCATGCAGTGAATGATACATCTGTCTTGCCAGTTCCTCCCGCTTTGCGGTAAGATTACCTACATTTTCTCTCAGATCAGGTCTGCCGCAATCGCCAATGAATAAGGTATCTCCGGTAAAAACGGCTTTATTGCTACCCTGATGCGTTAATAAAATACTGATGCTATCCGGCGAATGTCCCGGTGTATTCATCGCTGTAAGTTTTAAATCTCCTAAAACAATTTCATCGCCATCGTCAAAGGTCTGATGTGGATAAGTAGCGCCCAGCAACTGAGAACAATAAAGCGTGGCGCCGGTCAACTGATGTAACTCCAGGTGACCGCTCACAAAATCCGCATGCGGATGCGTTGCTATCACACCAACAATAGTTGCCTGTTGCTCTTTTGCATAAGCTACATAAGGACTAATATCCCGTGCGGGGTCTATCAATATTATTTCACGTGCAGACTCACTTGTTATCGCATAAGCATAATGCGACAAGCCACTATCTTCAAACTGTTTAATTTCCATGACTTATAATTTAATGAGGTAATTTTTCACGCAATAAACCATATACCCAGGTGCCGGCTATAGCACTTAATAAGGTGATACCAATAACGAAGACTCCACTTCCCATCTGCGCCAGCAACGGCCCCGGACAAGCACCGGTGATCGCCCAGCCTATACCAAAGATGAACCCGCCATATACATTTCCCCAATGAAACTTTTTATCAGGAATGATAATGGATGCCTTGTCGATCGTTTTTAATTTAAAACGTTTGATCACCTGTATCGATATCATTCCTATTACAATGGCGCTCCCGATAACGCCATACATGTGAAACGACTGCAGATGAAACATCTCCTGGATACGAAACCAGGACACCACCTGTGATTTAACAAGGACAACACCAAACAACAATCCGGCAATTAAGAATTTTATATTTTTCATAGTTGCAATAAATAAGGTAAAAGAAACCAGCTGGTCATAAATCCACCCACCATAAAACAACATGTAGCCACCAGTGAAGGCCACTGCAGGGAGGATATTCCCATAATAGCATGTCCCGAGGTACAACCTCCTGCGTAACGGGTACCGAATCCTACTAAAAATCCGCCAGCCACCATAAAAACAAATCCACGCAGCGTAAATAGCTGACTAAAATTGAATACATCCTGCGGTAGCATACCGCTGAAATCCTTTACACCATACTGTTGCAGTAAAGCAACTGTACGCGGGTTAATGTTTACCGGATCTGGAGCAGAGAATAAAAATGTAGCGATAAAGCCACCCATGATAATACCCAATGCGAACAACAAATTCCAGCTTTCCTTTTTCCAGTCGTACCTGAAAAATTTTATATTAGCCGGAATGCAGGCGGCACAAGTATGCCGGAGCACCGATGAAATTCCGAAAGCCCTGTTTCCGAGTAATAATAAAACCGGTACCGTAAGTCCGATCAATGGCCCGGCAATATACCAGGGCCATGGTTGTTTGATTAAATCCATAGCTATTGATGATATAAAGTGGTGATCAACACAAAGATGCCCATCGCCAGTACAAACCAGCCAAAGACCGGTTTCAACTTTGCATCGTTTGTATATTTAGTTAAATAACTTCCCGCCGTAATGCCGGCTACAGCAAATAGTGAAAAGGCGATTAAAAAAGTATAGTTGAAAGGTACCTTTCTGCTGATATCGCCCAGTATCCCCAGGAGCGAACTAATAGTCATTACCAGCAGCGAAGTGCCAACAGCCTTTTTCATGGACAATCCACCGAATAAAACAAGAGAAGGAATAATAAGAAAACCGCCACCAACACCTACAAAACCGGTAACAATGCCAACAATAAGCCCCTGGACTATTAGGCGGTTATATTGTAGTGGTACATTCGGATGTAGCTTTTCCCGGTTCCTGCCAATCATCGATACAGCGGCCAACAACATGAGTACCGCAAATACGAGCATCAGCAACATTGACTTGGTGAGTACTACACCTCCAATATTCAACAGGTGATCCGGTATGCCTGGCATGATCCATTTACGCATAATAAACACTGCTGCCAGAGAAGGAATACCGAAGATGAGCGCTATTGGGAAATGAACATTTCCCTTCCGGAAATGGCTCCCCACTCCTACGGCACTTGTTAACCCAACGATAAAAAGAGAATAGGTGGTCGCGTTTAAGGGGTCTATCCCGAAGAAATAGACGAGTATAGGAACCGTTAAGATAGAGCCTCCTCCTCCGATCAGTCCTAATGACAACCCTATGAATACCGATGCTATATAACCAACTACTTCCACTTTGTTATTTTATAACACAAAAGTAAAAGGTGGTCAGCAGGAGTTCGGTGACTTATGTTACAGAGGATAATTTAAAATGATCTTATTCCTTGAAAGGCTGATCAGTTGCTGTTTTTCCATTTGCTTCAACAGGCGGGAAATGACTTCTCTCGTAGTGCCTAGTTCTTCTGCTAATTGCTGATGCGTGATATTAAACTCGCTGGACTGATAGACATGCGCTTTTTTCTTTAGTAATTCCACAATGCGATCATCCAGTTTTTGAAATGCCACCGCATTTACTACATCCAGCAATTCTTCAAAGCGTTTATGATACAGTCTGAATATAAAGTCGGTCCATTCCGGATAAATTTTAATCCATTCGCTGGCTTTTTCTATGGGCAACATTAATACTTCCGCCTCCTCTTCCACAATCAGCCTGACCTTACTTGTATCGTCATGTATTCCCGCTAAAAAAGACATAATACAGCTTTCACCGGGTTTGATATAATACAACAATATTTCTCTGCCATCTTCATCCTCTCGCATCACGCGCATGCTTCCCGACAGGACTAAGGGGATAGCACGGATATAACTATTGGATTGCACCAAAACAGTGTCGGCAGGCAGCTTTTTATACTGGCTATTGCTTTGTAATGCCTCTTCTAAAATGGGTCCAAATAATTTCATGATATAAAAGTAACCAAACGATTTCATTCTCCGGTCAGAATGGGGCGAGCTCCTGGGGGGATATTGAATACATCAAAAAAAGAGGGGATAATAAACAGCGATATTTCCGGGCACAAAAAAACCGCACTTGTGTAAGTGCGGTTGCTTGTTTTTTGAGATATTCTCTCTTGTACCACGTACGGGAATCGAACCCGTGACTCCTCCGTGAAAGGGAGGCGTCTTAACCCCTTGACCAACGCGGCGCATCATTTTCGGATTGCAAATGTAGGATGTTATTTTATATTTCCAAAAAAATATTTTCATAACCTAAATTTATATTGATTAATAAGGGTATTGGTTGTAAATTCGCTCTCGATTTTTTCATACTCAAATCACGATGTAAAATGGGAACTACTCTCAAAATTGGTATTAATGGTTTCGGTCGTATTGGCCGTTTGGTATACCGCCAGATTTACAAAATGCCCGGCATTGATGTGGTAGCTATCAATGACCTCACCAGCCCTAACGTGCTGGCGCATTTGCTGAAATACGATTCAGCACAGGGTAGATTCGATGCAGACGTTAAGCATTCTGAAAGCGCAATCAATGTGAACGGTGAAGATGTGAAAATATATGCACAGAGAGATCCGTCTCAAATTCCATGGAAAGAGCATGACATCGATGTAGTAATCGAATGTACTGGTTTCTTTGCTGACAGGGATAAAGCTGCTGCTCACATCACTGCCGGTGCGAAACGTGTTGTAATTTCGGCTCCCGCTACCGGTGATCTGAAAACAATTGTTTTCAATGTTAACCACACTATCCTGGATGGCAGCGAAACTGTTATCTCCTGTGCTTCCTGCACCACTAACTGTTTAGCTCCTATGGCTAAGGTACTGCAGGATAGCTATGGCATTGCTACTGGTTTAATGACTACTGTACACGCTTACACCAACGACCAGAACACCCTGGATGCTCCACATCCAAAAGGTGACCTGCGCCGTGCCCGTGCTGCTGCTGCTAACATCGTACCTAACAGTACCGGTGCTGCAAAAGCAATCGGACTGGTACTGCCTGAACTGAAAGGTAAACTGGATGGTAGCGCACAACGTGTTCCTACTATCACAGGTTCTTTAACTGAGCTGACTACCATCCTCAACAAAAAAGTAACTGTTGAAGAAGTTAACGCTGCCATGAAAGCTGCTTCCAACGAATCTTTCGGTTATACTGAAGATGAAATTGTTAGCGCTGATGTCATCGGTATCCACTTCGGTTCCTTGTTTGATGCTACTCAAACCAGAGTACTGACTGTAGGTGAGCACCAGATGGTTAAAACCGTATCCTGGTACGATAACGAAATGAGCTATGTATCACAACTGGTGCGTACTGTTAAGTACTTTGCCGGTCTGATCAGCAAATAATTATACGAAGTACTCCCGGCACAAACCGGGAGTCTTTAAATTTCCGCGGGACTACACCATAGCAGCAATTGGCCAGAAATTTTTGGTTGTATACTCGCTTTGTGCTGTTGGTACCGCGGTTTTTTAATGATACCCTTTCTCGTTATCTTAAATTGATACATATGAGCAAATTCTCTAACTATAATTTCAATGGCCGCAAAGCCTTGATTCGTGTGGATTTCAACGTTCCCCTGAACGATAAATTTGAAATCACCGATGATACCCGCATGCGCGCGGCGGTACCTACCATCCAGAAAATATTGAAAGATGGTGGCGCCGTTATCCTGATGTCTCACCTGGGTCGTCCGAAAGATGGTCCTACTGATAAATATTCTTTAAGACACCTGGTATTCCACCTCGTTTCTTTATTAGACGGCGTTACCGTAAAGTTTGCGGAAGACTGTGTAGGTCCGGTGGCTGAAAAAGCAGCAGCTGAACTGCAGATGGGCGAAGTACTGTTACTGGAAAACCTGCGTTTCCACAAAGCAGAAGAAAAAGGCGATGCCGCTTTTGCAGAACAACTCTCTAAACTGGGTAATGTATATGTAAATGACGCATTTGGTACTGCACACCGTGCACACGCCTCTACTGCGGTTATTGCACAATACTATGCACCAGAAAACCGTATGTTTGGTTTGTTGATGGAAGCAGAAGTAAACAGTGCGCAGAAGGTACTCAATGACGCTAAATCTCCGTTCACCGCTATCCTGGGTGGTGCTAAGGTGAGTGATAAAATCCTGATCATTGAAACCCTGATGGATCGTGCCAACAACCTCATTATTGGTGGTGGTATGGCTTATACTTTCCTGAAGGCACAAGGCAAAGAAATTGGTGGCTCCCTGTGCGAAAATGATAAGCTGGACCTGGCGAATGAACTGGTGGAAAAAGCAAAGGCAAAAGGTGTGCAGCTGATACTCCCCGTTGATTCTATTGCTGCTGATAAGTTTGCGGCAGATGCCAATACACAGGAAGTGTCCAATGATAACATCCCTGCGGGATGGATGGGACTCGACATAGGTCCTAAGTCTATAGCGCTGTTTGCAGAAACGATCGCTGCTTCCAACACTATTTTGTGGAATGGTCCTATGGGCGTATTTGAAATGGCGGCATTCCAGGCTGGTACCAAAGGGGTAGCAGATGCGATTGTTACCGCTACTTCAAAAGGCGCTTTCTCTCTCGTAGGTGGTGGTGACTCTGTTGCTGCCGTAAATCAGTTCGGTATTGCCGACAAGGTAAGTTACGTATCTACCGGTGGTGGTGCATTACTGGAATTCTTTGAAGGAAAAGAATTACCGGGAATTGCAGCCATCTCTGAGTAAGCATAAAGCAGAAGGCATACAGTAAAAAGCTATTGTAGCGAATGACCAGCAGCGATGAATAATTTAATTTTCGCTTTTATCATTCGCTACAATAGCTTTTTGCTTTCGGCTTTTACTTATATTTTGCAAACAACCCATAATTCTTCTGTCATGAACAAACGCTTTCTATGGTACCCGGCCATCATCGGTGTTTTTGCCGCATTGATCTGGGTTATACTTCAGAAGGGACAGTCCCTCCCCATTTCACATGCCATTGCTCCGGCAGTGCCGGTATCGGCTACTCCGGCGGTGCAGGGCTGGTGGCGTTACCTGGATAACCTCAAACATCCGCTGGGATTGTTGTTGCTGCAAATTATCGCGATTATGCTCACGGCACGTTTGTTTGGTATCATCGCTAATAAGCTAAAGCAACCTGCAGTGGTGGGTGAAATCATTGCGGGCGTATTACTTGGCCCCTCCCTGCTGGGCTGGGCCCTGCCTGCGTTTTCCAGCTTCCTGTTTCCGGTAGAATCACTTAAAAATTTACAGTTCCTCAGCCAGATAGGGCTGGCCTTCTTTATGTTTATCGTAGGCATGGAGCTCGATCTTAATAAAATCAGGAATAAGGCGCATGATGCGGTGATGATCAGTCATGCCAGCATCATAGTACCCTTTTTTCTGGGCGTTTGGCTGGCTTATTTCCTCTTTACCCGCTTTGCGCCTGCTAACGTTAGCTTTTTATCTTTTGCCTTATTTATGGGCATTGCAATGAGTATTACTGCATTTCCGGTATTGGCCCGTATTGTTCAGGAAAGAAAGTTAACGCATACCCCACTGGGTATTATGGCGATTACCTGTGCTGCCGCAGATGATATTACTGCCTGGTGTATCCTGGCGGTGGTAGTGGCCATTGTAAATGCCGGTGGTGTATTAAGTGCGGTGGTCACCATTTCGCTGGCACTGGTATTTGTAGTGATCATGCTGCTGCTGGTACGACCCTGGCTGGCCCGCATTACGGCGGCACAAATGGCAAAGGGAAGAGAGAAGGCGGCTGTTTCCGGGGTATTTTTTGTACTCCTGATATCTGCCTGGATGGCCGAAGTAATAGGTATACATGCGTTATTCGGCGCTTTCCTGGCAGGCGTGATCATGCCTGCTACCACCAATATCAAACAACTGCTGACGGATAAACTGGAAGATGTAAGCGTGATGTTGCTGCTGCCGATTTTCTTTGTTTACACCGGTTTAAGAACACATATCGGGTTATTAAACCAGGGAGACTTATGGCTGGTATGCGGCATGATTATGCTGGTAGCAGTGGCCGGTAAATTCGGGGGCAGTACGATTACGGCAAAATTGATGGGTCAAACCTGGAGGCAATCTGTATCTATCGGTGCGCTGATGAATACCCGCGGATTAATGGAGCTGGTAGTACTGAATATTGGTTTTGATCTGGGCATCCTGTCTCCCGAAATATTTGCCATGATGGTGCTGATGGCGCTGGCCACCACCTTTATGACGGGGCCGTTGCTGGATCTTGTGCTCTTCAGTGAAAAGCGTAAAAAATTAATGCCGGTATAAGAAATACAAAAACCTTCCTCGTCCATCGGGACCTGCATAAAAAAAGAGCGTGTATCTGTAGATACACGCTCTTTTTTATATCGTTACACCCGTTGTTGGTGATTATTTCTTTTTGGTAGTAGCCTTCCTGGAAGAAGTATGCCTTTTGGTGCTGTGGTGTTTTTTAGCAGTGTAATGTTTTCTGGCAGTAGTAGTCGTTGTTTTCTTTGCTACTGTATTGCTCTTGTCTGCCATCTTCACTGGCGGTGGGAATTTAGATTTATCCACACCTACTGCTTTATCATCCAGTGTGAGCTGCACAGATTCTTTCAGCATTTCTTCTTTCTCCGCCATGAACAGCTTCATCTTTTCTTTCGGGATGCGCAGGTCATAGTTGTTTTCGGCACTGCTCATTGCTTTAGTGAAGCCAGGATTGAAGCGGTCTAACTCGGCCACCTGCATGTCCAGTTTCTTGGCAATAGCTTCCAGCCGATATTTGCCGGTTACGTTGATTTCAACGGTATTGAATATTTCGTCTTCTGTTAACGGGCCTCTTGCGATGGGTGCAGATACATTATCTGCAGCCGGCATATTCACCGTAATAGTAGGATTTACATCATCACTTACACCGAAGAAGTTATTAAACCTATCGAGGATATAACCGGTAGCGATGAATTTGTATACGTGGTTACGTGATTCTGCTGGCAGGAAATATTGCATGCCCCAGAAATCTTTACGTCCGCTGGCGTTGATAGCGCGTTGTACACCACCTGCCCCACAGTTGTAAGCAGCTACTACGAGCAACCAGTCATCAAACTGTGCATACAGTTGATTCAGGAACTGCGCAGCTGCCAGGGTAGATTTATAGAAATCTTTTCTTTCGTCTACTTTTTTACCCACGCTTAAGCCAAAGATGCGGGCAGTACCGGCCATAAATTGCCAGGCGCCTACAGCACCCACTCTGGAGCGGGCATTGGTGTTAAAGCTGGATTCAATTACCGCGAGGTATTTCATTTCCTCCGGGATACCATTATCACGGAACACTTTTTCAATCATGTTGAAATAAGGTTGGCCTTTATCAATCATGATTTGTAAATGCTGACTATACCGGGTAGCGTAGTTATTTACATAACCGGCCACCAGGTTATTATTGATCTGTTCATATACTTTCGCACTGCGAATAGTATTAGGCAGACTTTGTGCAGCTTTCTTCACAGCTATGGAGGTCGGTGATGCCTGTACAGTATCCTTCGGTAAACGTACCTTGTGATTCAATTTCAGTACAGAAGTATCAGGCGCTCCAATGGGATACACCGTCTCTTTAGGATTGCTATTGCCTCCCTTCGCACTCACACTCACTAAACTTGTTGCTGGCAACAGCAGTAGTAAAAAGATTTTTCTCATACAATTTATTTTAAACAACAGTAACCTGCTCCTTAGCCATCACCTGATGGGCTATACGTAGCAAGTTTGCTTCGCTAAACTTCTTTGTGATGATCTGTACACCATATGGCATTCCGTTTGAATGCCGGCACAAGGGAACGGATATAGCCGGAACCCCTGCCAGATTTGCCAGTACCGTATAAATATCAGCCAGGTACATAGCTATGGGGTCATCTGTTTTTTCCCCTAATTTAAATGCTGTGGATGGCACAGTTGGCATTAAAATGGCGTCGTATTCTTCTAATATATCGTTGAGTTTGTCTGTTACAAGACGCCTAACCTGTTGTGCCTTAGTATAGTATGCGTCATAATAGCCCGCACTCAGCACAAAAGTCCCCAGTAATATACGACGTTTTACCTCTTTTCCAAATCCTTCTGATCTACTTTTTTTGTAAAATTCGGTGAGATCCAGGTTTTTCTCCGGGGTTCTGTGTCCATATTTTACCCCGTCAAAGCGGGATAAATTGGAGGATGCTTCTGCTGTAGTGAGCACATAATAGGCTGGAACTACATGGTCAAGGTACTCAAAACTCTTTCCTGATACCGTATGACCGAGAGACTGCAAACTTTCAAAGAAATCAATATAGCCATCTTTCATTTCTGCGTCCAGACCATCGTGGTACTGGGCATCTCTTAAATACGCAAATTTGAACGATTTATTGTTCTCCAGGTTTTCCTTATAGTCAGGGACTTCTTTTTGTGACGCGGTACTATCAAACTCATCCGGTCCTGCGATCACCTGTAGAACAGACGCCACATCGGCAATATCCTTGCCAAAAATGCCAATCTGATCAAATGATGAAGCGTAAGCGATGAGCCCATAACGCGAAATACGGCCATAGGTAGGCTTTAGCCCAACTATACCGCAAAAATCCGCCGGTTGGCGAACAGAACCGCCCGTATCACTACCCAGGCTTACCTGGCACAAATCTGCCTGTACTGCTACTGCTGAACCGCCGGAGGAACCACCCGGTACACGGGTATTATCCAGGGCATTCAGGGTAGGTCCGAAAGCAGAATTTTCGTTGGTAGACCCCATGGCGAATTCATCGCAGTTAAGATTACCAATGATAATAGCATCCGCTGCCAGCAGTCTTTCAACGGCGGTAGCGGAAAACAGGGATGTAAACCCTTCCAGTATATGGGAAGCGGCACTTACATTATGGCCTTTATAGCAGATTACATCTTTAATACCCACCACCACTCCTGCAAGCGCACCCAGCTTTTCTCCGTTTTTAATGCGGATATCGAGCTCACGTGCCTTTTCCAGGGCCTCCTCCTCATACACTTCCAGGAAGGCATTCAAATGTTTTAGCTGGGCTATACGGTTGAGGTAATAACGTACCCGCTCCGTACAGCTTGTGCTGCCGGCGTATAATGCTTTATGGAAAGTAATTATACTGCTGAATTCAGACAAGACTAAACCAGTTAAAAATTAAACTAAATCAGGAACACACTCTTCTTAGGAGTCGGTTGATTACTGCCCGTTGTGTTGTTGTGTAGCGTCCGATATTACGGTGCTTGTTGTATGCGGCGCATCTGTGGTTGCAGGCGCAGAAGGTGCAACAGGCTTATCTTTCATACCTTCTTCTATTTCCTGGCGCACATTATTCTTGGCGTCATTGAATTCACGGATGCCTTTACCCAGGCCACGCATCAATTCAGGAATTTTTTTGCCTCCAAAAAGCAGCAATACTACTACAGCAATCAAAAGCAGCTCGGACATTCCTATATCCTGAAGAATCAAAAATGATGATTTAACAAAAACAGCAGTCATCTTCTCAAATGTTTATATTGTTCAGGCAACAAAGATAGAGCATATAATCGGCTTTTTCACCCCTTTGCCATATCCGGCCTGAGTTTTAATAGCATTTTAAGCACACGAAAAAAGCGGCACCGGTAAGGTCCCGCTTTTAACAAATTTCCCTGTATTTATACTAAACCCTTTTTTCTTTGATACGGGCTTTCTTACCAGCACGTTCGCGCAGGTAGTAAAGCTTAGCTCTTCTTACCTTACCCACCTTGTTCAACACGATACCATCGATATGAGGAGAGTAAAGCGGAAACAGTCTTTCCACACCAATGCCATCAGAAATTTTTCTAACAGTGAAAGACGTTGTGGATCCTGTACCCTGGATTTTCAACACATCACCTTTAAAGGACTGAATCCTTTCTTTATTACCTTCCACGATTTTATAGTTGACAGTGACGTTGTCGCCTGCTTTAAACTTCGGGTACTGTTTGTTAGCTGTCAGTTGTTCGTGAACAAACGAAATTGCGTTCATCTTTCAAATATTTATGGGAGTGCAAAAGTAAGTCAAGAAATAGCATTTACCAAATTAAAAATCAAGAAATTATGCTGTTCAAATGGTAAAGCGATCTATATGACCTATGTATCATTAAGTTATAACAGGTCGGGCCTGCGTTGTTTTGTTCTTTCTACCGATTCCTGGTGTCGCCATTCATCGATTTTTTTGTGATCACCGCTCAAAAGGATATCCGGTACTTTCCTGCCACGAAATTCTTCTGGCCGGGTATACACCGGCGGCGCCAGCAAATTATCCTGAAAAGAGTCGGTTAAGGCACTGGTTTCGTTATTCAGCACCCCTGGTAACAGGCGGCCAATAGCATCTACCAATACAGCTGCTCCCAGTTCTCCCCCACTCAGCACATAATCGCCGATGGAGATCTCTTTCGTGATAAAATGATCGCGGATACGCTGATCTATGCCCTTATAGTGCCCGCACAGCATCAGCAAATTGCCTTTCAGCGACAGCTGGTTGGCCATTTTCTGATTCAGTGTTTCGCCATCAGGCGTGAGATAAATCACTTCATCGTACTGCACCTTTGCCTGAAGCGACTCAATCGCATTTACAATAGGCTCCAGCATCATGACCATGCCTGCGCCACCGCCAAACTGGTAGTCGTCTACCTGGCTGTGTTTGAGGCTGGAATACTGCCTGAGCGGATGTACATGTATTTCCAGTAAACCTTTGGCCTGTGCTCTTTTCATGATAGAATGAGACAACGGGCTTTCCAGCAGTTCCGGTAATACAGTGATGATATCGATTCGCATTGCTTATTTTAGCTTTTAGCGGTTAGCTGTTAGTAGTTAATCCTTAGCGGGTCACCAGTGGCGGACTGCTAATAGCCAACAGCTACCCGGTGTACAGTTCAATCAAACCATCCGGCAGATTCAGGTGCACGGTCTGATTCTTCTTGTCTACCTTCACCAATGACTGTTCATTGACCGGTAATAGGGCTTCCTTGCCCTTAATGAATACTTTCACGAGTACCTGCATGGGCATCTCGATCACTTCTTCAATAGTGCCCAGCGGGCCATATTGCTGATCTTCCACGGCATACCCCAGTAAAGCCAGGGGAGCTGAGGACGCAGTTTGTTGTTTAAAGTCATCTTCCTGCAGAAATACCTGTGCCGGCATCAGCTTATGAGCGGCTTCTTTGGTATCAATGCCTTCCAGCTTGATATATACACTTTCGCTGTCCTTTACCGTTACCTGCTGGATAAAGTAGGGAATAAAGCTGTTTTTCCGCTCCTGAAGGAAAATAACGGTTACCCCCTTCAGAGAAGACTTTTTGCCCAGGCTATGCCTTAAAACCAGGTCTCCCTGCAAGCCATGCGCTGATGCGAGCTTCCCGATACTAAAATAATTACTCATACTGGTAGCTTTTAGCTGTTAGGCCTTAGCGAGTTACCAAGGGATATCGCTTTTAGCTGTTAGCTACATCTTTACTTCGAACAAAAATTAAAAAAGGAAATATTTGCGGTTGCAAATATTTCCTTTTTCAGGTATTGTTAAAACGTTGCCGTTTTATGCTTCTGTACCTTCTCCTTCTGCTGCTGGTGCTTCAGTCGCTGGAGCAGCTGGAACGTCTTCTACCTTTCTTACGATTGGAGCAGCAATCCGTGCTTTTTTGTGACCGTCGCGGCGGGCAGAAACTTTTTGTTCGTGCTCAGCTTGCCATTGTGCGAACTTTTGGTAAGCAGTAGGCTCGTCGAACAGGTTCAAAGTAACACCTCTTAACAGGTGTTTCAAATACAATACACCTTTGAATGACAAGATTCTTCTAACAGTGTCAGTAGGTTGTGCACCTTTCTGCAACCAACGCAATGCCTTTTCGGTATCGATGTTGATGGAAGCTGGAACTGTTAAAGGATTGTAAGTACCAATTTTCTGGATGAATTTACCATCTCTTGGTGCGCGTGCGTCGGCTACTACGATAAAATAGAAAGGCCTTTTTTTCGCGCCATGTCTCTGCAGTCTGATTTTTACTGGCATAAATAAGTCGAGTTATTTTTTGCGAGTTAGGAAATATTGTTTAATTAGGGATGCAAATGTAATCAGTAAGTTGATATTTGCAAAAAAAATTTATGTCAATCTGATCTTGTTATCTCACCATTCCCTTCAAACCCTTACCACCACCGCCAAATTTATTCATCATCTTCATCATCTGGCGCATTTGTTCAAACTGCTTCATGAACTGATTGACATCCTGAATGTCTTTTCCGGCTCCTTTTGCAATGCGTTTGCGGCGGCTTCCGTCGATCATATCGGGGTCGGCACGCTCAGCCTTCGTCATGGAGTTGATCATGGCCTCAATGCCCTTAAAAGCATCATCGCTGATGTCCAGGTCTTTTACTGCCTTCCCTACTCCCGGGATCATGCCCATCAGATCTTTCAGGTTACCCATTTTTTTGATCTGCTGTAACTGCTCCTTAAAATCGTCAAAATCGAACTGATTCTGGCGGATTTTCTTTTCCAGCTTCTTGGCCTGTTCTTCGTTAAACTGCTCTTGTGCACGTTCTACCAGGGTAGTGATATCACCCATTCCCAGGATACGCTGCGCCATACGTTCAGGGTAGAAAACATCGAGGGTATCGAGTTTTTCGCCCATGCTCACAAACTTGATGGGCTTTTCTACCGTGTACTTGATCGTCAGGGCCGCACCACCGCGGGTATCACCATCCAGTTTGGTCAGTACCACCCCGGTAAAGTCCAGGCGTTCGTTAAACGCTTTGGCGGTGTTTACCGCATCCTGGCCGGTCATGGAATCCACTACAAACAGGATTTCCTGCGGTTTCACAGCTGCTTTCACGGCCGCTACTTCCGTCATCATCGCTTCGTCTACCGCCAAACGGCCGGCAGTATCTATGATAATAACGTTAAAACTGTTGGCTTTTGCATGTTTGATGGCATTTTCAGCAATCTGAACCGCATTTTTATTTTCTGGTTCGCTATATACTTCTACGCCGATCTGCTCTCCCAGTACTTTCAGCTGATCAATCGCCGCAGGGCGATAAATATCTGCTGCTACCAGTAAAGACTTTCTGTTTTTCTTGGTTTTAAGGAAACTGGCCAGTTTACCAGAGAAGGTAGTTTTACCGGAACCCTGTAAACCTGCTATCAGGACTACAGTAGGATTGGATTTGAGGTCAAATTCAGCCTCGGTACCACCCATCAGTTCCGCCAGTTCATCCTTCACGATTTTCACCATCAGCTGTCCCGGAGAAATAGAAGTTAATACCTTCTCTCCCAGCGCTTTATCCTTTACCTTATCAGTAAATTCCTTGGCTATTTTATAGTTCACATCCGCATCTACCAATGCACGACGGATCTCTTTAACAGTAGTGGCTATATTTATTTCGGAAATCCGGCCTTCCCCTTTAAGCTGCTTAAACGCGGAATCGAGTCTCTCTGATAATGATTCAAACATTGTTGGTATTTTAAACGGACTGCAAAAGTATATTTTTTTGGCGGAATTTGTCTTACTCAGGATTATACTGATTACACTGATTGTTTTGATTTTTTCTTTTTGGGTATAAAAAAGATTAGCGAAGACCGTTGCGGATATCGCATCTGTCTTCGCTAATCTTTATAAAATCTTTACAAAATCAACTAAAAAAGTCAGGATAAGTCAGTGTAATCCTGAGTAAGACAACATTCGCTATCCCAGGTAATTGCGGAGCAATTTACTTCTGGAGGTAGTTCTAAGCTTAGTGATGGCTTTGTCTTTGATCTGACGAACGCGTTCGCGGGTCAGGCCAAATTTTTCGCCGATATCTTCGAGTGACATGGGATGTTCAACGGCGATGCCGAAGTACAGCATGATCACGTCTTTCTGGCGATCTGTTAAAGTAGAGAGGGAACGTTCTATTTCGCGGCGGAGTGAATCATGATGATCCAGTTCTTCGTCGGCGCTAACGGCGTTCGGGTTCTCCAGTACGTCGAGCAGGGAATTGTCTTCTCCGTCAATAAACGGTGCATCCATGGATACGTGGCGGGCAGCAACACCAAGGGTGGCTTCCACTTCCTCTGTATTAATTTCCAGAATGGTAGCGAGTTCATCGGGAGATGGTTCTCTTTCATATTCCTGTTCCAGCTGGGAATACGCTTTGCTGATCTTGTTGCTCAGGCCCACTTTGTTGAGTGGTAAACGAACAATTCTGGATTGTTCGGCCAGGGCCTGCAAGATAGACTGACGGATCCACCATACGGCGTAGGAAATGAATTTAAAACCGCGCGTTTCATCAAAACGTTGAGCAGCTTTAATTAACCCGAGGTTCCCCTCGTTGATCAGGTCACTGAGCGACAGCCCCTGGTTCTGATACTGTTTCGCAACGGATACCACAAAGCGAAGATTGGCTTTAGTAAGCTTCTCCAACGCTCTCTGATCGCCCTGCTTGATCCGGATAGCCAGGTTTACCTCTTCTTCCGGCGTAATTAAATCCACTTTCCCAATCTCCTGTAAATACTTTTCCAGGGATTGAGACTCCCTGTTGGTAATGGATTTAGTGATTTTAAGTTGGCGCATTGACATAGAGTCGGAACAGTTACAGGTTAATAAAAAGTTAAGATTTGATGAATGCCTGACAAAAATAACTTTTTTTAGATAGCCACCAAAAAAAATCTATTGTTTTTAAATCATTTCCAAATAAAATCGATTGATCATTAAGGGCTTGCAATTCTCAGGGAAATTCGCCACTATGGAGGCAAAACAGTGTCTCGTCCCATATGCTTATTTTTTATATTTATATAAAATGTAATATATATAGTTTTACTAAGGCGTGTA
>NZ_DATCVJ010001017.1:0-4885 GCF_036566945.1 Chitinophaga sp.
ATGCTTCAATCCCATACTGAGAACAGGTGGGCGTATAACGGCATTTGCTCCCCAGCAAGGGGGATATAAACCATTGATACATCTTTATCAGGAAAATAAAAGGGTAAGTCAGCCAGCGCACTACACGATTCATATAAACAATATTTTAAGAAGCTGAAAGCTCAAGGCAAAAAGCTATTGCAGCGAAGGATAACAACGAAACCTTTGCGATAGGGACGATTTCAAAACATCATCTCCGCTCCTATAGCTTTCAGCTTTGGGCTTTCAGCCTTACGCTTGCTGCAGCTTCTTTAAAATTACCGAAATTTTGTCTTGCAGGGTAGAAAAGGAGGCTATTTTTTTGTCTGTATAGATTAGGAAAATGGCGAGCTGCCGGGATTGAGACTGGAGGTGGTCGTATAATTCCTGCTTTTGCAGGCGCCAGGCTTCGCGCCCCAGGCGTTTGATACGGTTACGGTCGACTGCATGTGGGAACTTGCGCGTAGCGGCACTAAAGCCTACCTGCACAGGGTATTTACACGGCTCCTTGAGGGGCATGTAAACCACACGGTATGGAAAAACAGAAAACGCTTTTCCTTCACGAAAAAGCGTTTCAATAAGTTTTCTGCTTTTTAACCTTTCTTCCTTTCTAAAAGAATAAGTTTTTATGGCAAATAGTATTTAGCTACTATAATTATTTCAGCTTACGCTCGTCAGAAACAGTCAGCTTCTTACGACCTTTTGCTCTACGGGAAGCCAATACCTTACGGCCATTAGCGGTTTCCATTCTCTTTCTGAAGCCGTGAACGCTCTTTCTGCGTCTGTTATGCGGTTGAAAAGTACGTTTCATTTCTTTTTTTTGTTTTTACCTGTACTATACTAAAACTCCCGAATTAAAGTATACTGTTTTTTAAAACGGAAGGCAAAGGTAGCAGAAAATATTTAGAAAGTAAAATTAAAATCCAAATTCCTAAATGTAAAGGTGGAATGCAGTACCAGCCGCATTCCACCTTTATATTAAAAGAATCAATTATTTAACGCCTAATTTAGCCTTAACTGGTACGAGAATATCGTCTGCAGCAGGGGAAACCAGCAGCATACCAGCAGAGCTGTCGATTACATAGCCGTAGCCTTTTTCCTTCGCTACATCTTCAATGGCTTTGCGTGCTTTATCGTAGATAGGTTTCAACAGTTCCTGCTGTTTAGCCTGTACTTTCTGTTCAGCAGCTTCGCGGTAGTCCTGGATACGTTTCTGAGCATCCTGGATTTCACGACCTTTAATTTCCTTCATATTGTCGGTCATAGTGGCCGCCTTGTCATCAAAATCCTTCATTTTCTTTGTGTACTCATCCACCATAGTTTTACCCTCACCTTCCAGGCTCTGAGCAAAAGTCTGCAGATCAGTTTCTGCCTTCTTAGCCTCCGGCATGCTGGCTACCAGAGCTTGTGCATTAATATGCGCTACCTTGGATTGTGCCATTGCATTCACGCTGAACAAACCGGTAACCGCCACAAAAGCAATAATTACGTACTTCTTCATGATGTTGTCTGTGTTTAAAAAAATTTAAATACTTATAGTTAAAAAATAGGTACACGATTATTTCTTCACCCCGAGGGATTTCAGAATCTCTTCGCTTTTGTCCAGCTTGGGATCAGAGAAAATAACGGTGGCACCTGCGGCCTTGTCCAGTACAAAGTCAAACATTCTGCTGGCAGATAATTTCTGCACGGCATTGTAGATCCTGTCCTGGATTGGTTTTACCAGTTCTTCTCTTTTCTTGAAAAGATCTCCTTCATAACCAAAACGCTTCTTCTGCAAATCCTTTGCCTCTTTTTCTCTTGCCACAATTTCATCCTCTCTTTTGCGCTTCAGTTCTTCTGTCAGCATTACCTGTTCGGCCTGATAAGATTTGTACATCTTATCTACTTCCTGGAATTTGGCATCAATTTCCTTCTGCCACTGTTCAGCAACGGCATCCAGTTTCTTCTGCGATTCCTTGTATTCAGGAATGCTTTCCAGTATATATTTTGTATCTATCACGCAATAGCGCTGTGCACTTGCTGCACCGCCCATAGCCAATACAATAGCGGCTGTAATAAATATTTTTCTCATGCTACAATAGATTTTTTGCAAAACCAAAACAACGGTTAAACTTGCAATATATAATTTATTTTCACATTATTCTGGTTCAAAACCGAGCATAAAGGTAAACTTGGCTGCGTCCTTCAGACCACCACCTGGTGTAAGACGATCAAACCCAATACCGTAATCAAATCCAAGCAATCCGAACATCGGGAGGTAGAAACGCATACCGATACCGGCAGAACGACGTAACCTGAACGGATTGTATTCCTGTAAATCCTTGTAACCATTCGCTGCTTCCAGGAAGGCCAGACCAAAAATCGTAGAACTTGGGTTCAGACTGAATGGATACCGCAGTTCCATCACAAACTTATTGAACACCGTAAATCCGGAGTAATTGGCAGGTTGACCATTTTCAGGATTGATGCTCGGATCGGATGTATAATACACCGGGTAGCCTCTCTGAGAAATGATATCACGATCGTAGATAGCGAAGTTACTCAAACCATCACCACCCATTTCAAATCTGCCGAAAGGCGACAGCGTTGTACGGTTGTTGTAACGACCAATGTAACCGAATTTCGCAGCTACTTTCAACACAAATGTTTTGTTGTCGGTACCCATTGGTTTGCTCAAAGGCACATACCATTCTGCGTTAAAGCGGTACTTCTGGTACTCGATAAATTTAAACTGTTCAGAAGCCGTTTCCTTGGAGTAGTCCTTATCAGGATTAAACAGGGAATACGGCGGCGTATACTGCGCTGATAACATGAAGTTGGAACCACTACGCGGGAAGATCTGCTGATCCACAGAAGATCTTGCCAGCGTTAATTTAATGTTCACGTTATTGGAAGTACCATTTTCAAAACCGGGAATACCAAAGTAGTTGTAGTTCTTCAGTTTATACTGCTGATAGTTCAAAGAGTAAATCAGGGTGAAATAGTCATCCGGCCATTTCAGCTGTTTACCCAGTGATACGGAAGCACCCAATACTTTGAAGTGACCATCGGTAGAAGTAGTGGTATCTCCAGGCAATTTATAATAATCGTTGTAAGCATAAGGATTCTGATAGCTGCTATAGAAGCTTACAGAAAACTGGTTTCTCTTCTTACCACCCAGCCATGGCTCAGTGAAAGAGAAGTTATAAGAACGGTAAGCTTTACCATTGGAAGATACACGCACAGACAGTTTCTGGCCATCTCCACTTGGTAATGGATCCCATGTTTCTTTTCTGAAGATGTTACGTAACGAGAAGTTATTGAACGTTACACCGAGCGTACCGGTTAAACCGATATAACCACCCCAACCTGCAGACAGCTCCAGCTGGTCATTCGCTTTTTCTTCTACGGTATAGTCAATATCCACGGTACCATCCTGTACGTTAGGAACAGGGTTCATACCGATCTTTTCCGGGTTAAAGAAACCCAGATTCGCAATTTCACGGTTGGAACGGATCAGATCCTGACGGCTGAACTTCTCACCTGGTATGGTGCGCAGTTCACGACGGATAACGTGTTCATTTGTTTTTTCGTTACCGGCAATGCGTACTTCCTTAATGGTAGCCTGCGGTCCTTCACGTAAACGGATTTCGTAGTCGATGGTATCGCCACGGATGCCGATTTCCACCGGATCGATCTGGAAGAACAGATATCCATAGTCCATGTAGTAACCACTGATATCGCCACCTTCCTGTGACATTTGTTTACCAATTCTTTTTTCCAGCAGTTCCAGGTTGTATATATCTCCTTTTTTGATACCGAGTAAACGGGTCAGTACGGAGTCGGAATAGCGGGTATTACCTTTCCAGGTGATATCACCGAAATAATATTTCTTTCCTTCAGAGATCTGCATATCAATATTCAGATTCTGCGTGCGGGTTTTGTAAGTTGTATCTCTTACGATGAGGGCATCACGATAACCTTTGGAGTTATAGAGACCTACTACTTTACCTTTATCCTCGATGTATTTGGTTTCATTAAACTTGGCAGAGCTAAACAGTTTAAAGCGGAAATAAGGGTCCAGCTTTTCCAGTGCGCGGGTAGGTTGCAGGAAACCATAGGTTTGCCAGAAATCATCCGGCTGGGCCAGGGAATCTACATATACCTGTTCCGTATCAGGATGCAGGGTAAAGCGGGAGCGCTCTTTGGTACCCTTCATCTTTTTCTTAATCTTGTTATCCGCAATATTGTAGTTGCCTACCAGGTTAATGGTTTCGATACGTACTTTATTTCCTTTGTTAACTGTAAAGATGACGTGTTTGGAATTCACCGCACCGCTGTCGGCTCTTTCTTCAATTTTTACAGTAGCGTTACCAAAACCTTTATCAGCATAAAATTTATGTACCACCCCGATAACGTTTTGTTTCATTGCCTGGGTAATCACACTTCCTTTACGCAAAGTTGCTTTGGCAGCAATATCATCTCCTTCTGTTTTCTTAATTCCTTTGAAGGAGAAGGTAGACATACGGGGCATTTCCGTTAATCCTATTTCCAGCCAGATTTTATTGTCTTCGATTTTGGTCACATAAATAGTCACATCTGCGAACAATCTTTGTGACCAGAGGCTTTGGATCGCTTTAGTAAACTGGTCACCACCGGGATAGGTTACCTTGTCGCCCACACTGAGGCCGGAAAGCGACAGCAGCAGTGACTTATCCAGGTACTGGGTACCGACAACGGTAATATCGGCAATTTCGTACTGTTGCGGATTTCCCATGTTGATCGGAGAAACGGCCGGCGGATTAGCAGGGGGCTGCATGGGGGGCACGGTATCTTTTTGCTGAGCGGATACACGAATGCCTGCACTGCAACATAATGCTATAGC